>DATJYT010000281.1:0-3503 GCA_035499475.1 Xanthobacteraceae bacterium
GATGAGTTACGGCCCAAGCATTGAGGATGCGACTCGTCAGTGCGGTGCTTACGTCGCCCAGATCCTTAAAGGCGCCAAACCTGATGATCTCCCGGTGACCCAATCCGCGAGGTTTGAGTTCGTCATCAATCTCAAAACCGCGAAGGCGCTCGGCATCACGGTGCCACCAATGCTGCTCGCCACCGCCGACGAAGTGATCGAATAGACTTTTCTTGTTCGCAGTGCCGTTGGTCTCATTCTGGCAAGACGCAATCGGCCGGCAGTTTGCTACAGCAATCGCAAGCGGGGAATGTGGCCTGTGCGTCCTGGCATAAACCGGACACGCCGTGGTCTCACGGCGACGTTTAGGGGGTAAAGCCCGCGCCGTGGATTTGTGAGTGCGCGTCCTAACGGACCCTCTTCCACACAAGCTGTGCAGCCTCCGCGGCGTTCGCCGTCGAACTTGCCGCCGTGTAGCGCAGTTCGTCACCCACGAACTCGAACTTTCTTTGTTGATCGGTTTCCTCCCAGTTCGGGAATGAACTGCGCGCGATATGAAGGGTGACGATGCGCGCGGCCTCATTCACGCTGTAGGTGCCGAAATACGCGACGACGCCTTTCGATACGGCCTCGAATTCCTGCGGCGTGCCCACCATGCGATTATTAGAAGCGAATTTCGGCAGATTTGCCGCCATGACTTGCGTGGCAAAGCGCGAGCCGTCAAACACCAGCATGCCTTTGGCGTTGGGTCCGAAGGGTTCGATCGCGGTGCCGTCCGGGCGCACGTAGCGGATCGAAACGAGCGACCAGGTGCCCACGAACTGTTCGACGGCTGGCCGGGTCGGCGCCGAGCGGACGGCCAGCGGCGACAGCAGCAGACACATCATCGCAATCAGCAGCGGTTTTCGTGGCACGGTCTCATCCTCCACTTTGTCGGCTGCCTTTTACCGGGTTCTCGATTATGTGATAATTCGACATTGTCGGAACGACCTGTTCGCATGGGCCGAACAATGCGAGGGGCTGAATTTGCCGAAATGTCCGCCTTTGCGGCGATTGCCGAGCAGCGCAGCTTTGCCAAAGCGGCAACGCAGCTCGGCATCGGCAAGTCGACGCTCAGCCAGAATCTCCGGTCGCTGGAGGAGCGGCTCGGCGTCAGGCTGTTGAATCGAACGACCCGCAGCGTCTCGCTGACCGAGGCGGGGGCGCGCTTGCTGGCGCGCGTGCAGCCCTCGCTTGTCGAACTCAAAGCGGCTGCCGAGGAGCTTGCCGATTATCGGCCGAATCCGACGGGATTGCTGCGCCTCGTCGTGCAGCCGCCGGTCGGGACCTTGCTCATTGAACCGATCCTCGCACGGTTCATGCGTGAATATCCCAGCATCCAGTTGGACGTCGCCGTCGTCAAAATGCCGACCGATATTGTCAGCGAAGGTTTTGACGCCGGCATTCGTCTTGGCGAGCAAATCGACCACGACATGATCACGATGCGAGTCATCGGCGAAGCGCGCTTTCTCGTGGTCGCCTCGCCTGATTATCTGAAGGATCACCCGCGGCCCAAAACCCCGCGCGACCTGCGTCACCACGACTGCATCCGCAATCGTCTGCCGAACGGGGCCATCTTCGGATGGGATTTTGAAAGGAATGGCAGAACGCAGCGCGCCGCGGTTGAGGGCCGGTTGATCGTCAACGACATAGAGCTTTCGATCCGCGCGGTCCGGGATGGTTTGGGTCTGGCATACCTGTTGTACGATTATATTGCGGCCGATCTCAAAGCCGGCCGCCTGGTCCCGTTGCTTGAGGAATGGTCGCCGCGCCTATCGGGGTTTTTTCTTTATCACCCAAGCCGCCGACAGGTGAGCGGGCCGCTGCAGGCCTTTATGACATTCCTAAGAGCGGAAGCCGCCCGGCGCGGCGTTTCGCCCGCAACGCCGCCGAGCGCGGGGGTCTATCCATCGCACCGTCTCGTCGGCAGGTCGCGTCGGTAACTGGCCGATAGCCGTGCAGGACTTGAAATAACCTGGTTGCCTTCGGTCATCGGCGTCGTATTGGGGTCGACGGCCGCAGCAGCGTGGTCCCGGAATGTACTTCATGGTCGCCAAGGGCCACGACCGGAGCTTTCCGGTCCCCCCTGAGCGGCGATCCATCGACCGATCGCCGGCCAACTCTGCTTCAGCGTCCGCGATCCCATGAACAGTCCGATGTGGCCGCCGGGGACAAGTTTCTTTTCAATGTGAGACTTCTCGGTGCCGAGATATTTCTCGGCATCGAACACTTGCTCCCGGGGGGTGATATCGTCGGCGTCGCCGGCCAGCAGGTAAACGGGGCAGGTGACGTCCTTCAGGTTCAGGCATCGCCCGAGAGCGACGAAAGTGCCTTTGGCGAGTCTGTTTTCCTTGAACAACTGTCTGATCACCTGAAGGTACCAGCGGCCCGGCAAATCGATCGGATTCTCATACCAGCTCGCAAATGCCTCTTCTTTGGCGAGATAGCCGGGATCGTCGATGTTTTCGTAGAGATCGATTTGGTTTTGGAAATAGTGCTGTTCCGGGTGCATGTTCTTCCAACCCTGCAGCATGAATTTACCCTTCATCAAGCCGCCGCCGAGCGCCACCAGCTCCTCGTAGAATGCCATCGGGGATTCGTGCACCATGCGCTTGATCGGCCCGTTGCCGGCGTCGGTGTCAATCGGCGAACCGGCCAGAACCAGCGAATTCACCTTGTCGGGAAAGCGCGCCGCCACCATCGCCGCGACCCAACCGCCCTGGCACAGGCCGACGAGATTGACGCGGCCGCCGAGATCGTCGATCGCAACGATCACCTCGGCAAGGTAATTGTCGATTTCCAAATCCTTCATGTCGTCGGTCGCCGCTTTCCAATCGGTCAGCGCCACGTGACCGATGCCGTTCGCCAGCAACGTCTCGACCAGGCTTTGGCCCTTGTGATAATCGGCGATCATGGCGGTATGGCCGGCATGCGGCGCATCGATCAGCAATGGAATTCCGCCGGGCTTTCCGTATTCCCGCAGCTTCATCGTGCGCAAATCGAGCCGCACCGTGTTGGGCGTCGCGAGGTCGGGGCGCAGTTCGCCGTGGATCTTGATTTCCTCCTCGACGAATTTGAGGTTGCGGGCGTAAAGCGCCGCGCCCTGTTCCGCCAACGAAGCCGCCATCGCCATCGGCCAGAATGCCGGCACGCTGGTGAGGGAAAATTCGGAGGCGGAAGGCTTCTTAGGCATGGCATCCCACACTGAATGATCAGCTTGCGACATGATGTTCGGCGCGCGCCAAATGCCGTGCCTGACCACCGATTTTATGCCCCACGGCCGGTGTGTTCCCGCTTTCTCGGCACTGGCGATCAGAAAATGAGATGATGGCGTAGTTCCACACCATCATCACCTCGGTCGGGGGCAGACTTGGTCGTCGCATGCCGACCGCTTCACATCGGCAAGTAACGCACTATTCGATCACCTGGTCGGCGATGGCGAGCAAATTCGGCGGAATTGTCAGCCCGATGGCCTTGGCGGTCTT
>DATJYT010000282.1:0-18837 GCA_035499475.1 Xanthobacteraceae bacterium
CGGCGAATTGAAGAACACGATGGAATCGCGGAAGGCGTTGAGCATCAGCGCGACCGCGACCGCGAGCACGCCGACGCCGGCGCCGATCAGAACCAGGCGTCGCTGCTTGCGCGTCATGACCGATAGTTCCGCGGCATGCTCTTATCCATCAGCCCTCGAGCCCGAGATCCTTGGTGAGGTCGTCGATCCGCTTGATCTCGTCCGGATGGCTCGCCAGCGCCCGTTTGGCATCGGCGGCAGCCTCCTTCGCCTTGTCGCGGTCGCCGAGCACCGCGTAGGAGCGTACCAGTCTGAGCCAGCCTTCGACATCATCGCCGTCACTGTGCAGCCGATCGGCAAGCTTGGCGACCATGCCGCGGATCATCTGCGAGCGCTGGTCGTCGCTCATGTTCGAGGCCGCCGCCACGTCGCTTGCGCTCGGCCCCGGCACGGCGGCCGGCGCGCCGGTCAGCCGCGCCAACGCCTGCCGCACGAAAGGAACCCACGGCGCGCCGGGCGGCGCTTCCTCCAGCATGGCGCGCCAAGTCGAGGCGGCGGCCGTGCTGTCGCCATCCTGCTCCTGCGCCATGCCGATGAAATAGCGCGCCTTCGCCTGATGCGGTTCGCTCGAAACGGCCGCTTCAAAGGCCTGCTTCGCCTCGGCCGTCACCACGCCGTTCGCAGCCGCGACCAGCGCCTCGCCGAAATCGGATTCGCGTTCAGCCGACACGCCGTTGAGTTCGAGTACATGGCGCCACGCCTGGACGGCATCGTCGTAACGGCCAAGCCGCATATAGACCGGCGCGATCACTTCCCAGCCGGCGCCGTCTTTCGGATTTTGCGCAAGATGCATTTCAACCTGACTGATAAGGCCGTCGATCGACTGGTTGCCTTGCGGTGTCTGTGCGCGGGCAAAGGCTGGCTGCGCCGGCACGTCCGGTGAACCCAGCATGAAATAAAATCCGAGCGGAACGAACGGAACGACGATCAGCGCCGCAACGGCCGCGACGCGCCGATGGCGGAGCCGTTGCGCCGGGCTTGCCGGGGCGTCTCCGGTTGGCTTCGCGTCGGCCGCCGCCAACAGCCGCCGCGATACTTCGATGCGCGCGGCTTCCGCTTCCGCTTCGCCGATCGTTCCGGCCCGGCGGTCGCGATCGATCTCCTCGAGCTGATCCTGATAGACGAGGAGATCGCTGCCGGTGCGGGAGGGTCCCGCACCGCGGGCAAGCGGCCACAACACGACGAGGATCGCCGCAGCGGTCATCAGGGCAATGACGATCCATAGAATCATGTGCAGTTCATCATGGTCGGTTCTTTGGCGCCATTCTATCGGGCGGGCCGCGCACCCGCAGCGCCAACATTCAAGCGTCCGGCACCGCCGTTGCGCCGCGTCGTTACATCACGGCATGACCGTGGCCGCAATGGGAACGAAGGCGCGGCAATTGAGCACTGCGATAAGGCAAAATTTGCGCCGCACGGCGCCGGGCTCAGGCGCGCAGCGACTTGCGCTCGACCGGCGCAGCCTGGACCGCGACATCTGCGGCCTTCGCCAGCAAGCCGGCATATTCGGTTCCGAAAATCGTTCCGCAGAACCGGATCGCGGCGTCGACCTGCGATTGACGGAATGGCCGATCGGCCTCCTCGGAATGGCGCAATGTATCGAGCAAAACCTTGGTCGTGGTTTCGAGATATTGCGTCAGGTCCGAATAGGCGCGCAAAGTGACTTCGCTCAGCGCCAGTTCCGCGGCGTATTGACGGCAGCCGCTGACGAATATGACCTTGGTCTCGGCATCCTCGACATCGATGGGATCGAGCACCGCGCCCGGCTCGATTTCCTTGGCCGGTCGCGGACGAAGCAGGCGCCTGATCTTGGCCGGGGCGGCGTCGATTTCCTGCTTGAGGAGATTGGAAACGGCGCTGCGAACGGTGGCGAGCTGGCGGCTCCACGCCGAGTCGGCGGAGAGATCGAGTTCGGTTCGCAGTCCGCGGACCGCGTCGTGCAACTCCCTGAGCAGCGACGTGATCGGCCGGCCGGCCTTAAATTCCGTGCGCAACTCGTGGACCACGCATTCCAGTTCGCTCATCACGACGGCAATCGCCGCGGCGTAAGGCGTCTCGCCGATACGCGCGTGCGCGACGCCGTCCGTGCCGCGGCTCGCCATCCGCACCAATTGCCACGGCGACGATAGCCGACTCATGACCATCACCAGGCCGTAGAGCATGACATCCGATGTCTTCGCATCGACGCCTTCGAGCGATTTGGAGGCGGTCGCCGCGTCGATCTGCATCCTGACGGCGGCGATCTGTTCCTGGTCGAAATTGCGGATATGGCTCGGCAACCGGCGCCCCAGCTCGGCGAGGACGTCGCGGATTTCGAGGATGCCGATCAGTGTTTCGACGTCTTCGATGGCGCGCGGTGCGCCAACCTGCACGGCGAACCGGCGCCGCGCCTTTTCATCGGTGCCGACCGCGGCCACGGCGTCCTTCATGCGCAGGATCGCGCGGTCATGCAGCGCGCGGACCAGTTGATCGGCCTTGTTGCGATCGTTCGCGAGCAGAGCGCGGTTGATGTCTTCAGACAGCGCCTTCGCTTCGGCCGGCATGAGGTCGCGGCTGATCCACTGCCACACCGGTTCGAGCCAGCCGCGCGCCAGCCGGCCCATGCGCTTGTAATCACCGTTGCCGTTGACCAGGAACGGCTCGAGCGGCATGAAGAACATGCGCGCCGCGTCGCCGATGCGCGGCACCGGCTGCGCAGCCGCACGGATTATGCGCCGCAATTCCTGCAGGATGAATTCGTTGCCAGCCGAGACTTCGCCGCGAAGGAGCTCGCGCTCAAGTTCGGCGACCAGCATCGCCCGCGCGTCCGGCTTGAGCGTCTTGAGGTATTCCCGCAGCCGCTCGACGGAAGGCCCGCCGCTCGTCATCGCACGCTGCCTCGGCTGAAATTCAACCTGAAGTTCTCTACCCGCGCCGCGCTTAAGAAGGCGTTACGCAAAACGTCGGGAATTCGAGGCATATGCGGCGGGACAGCGGCGGTAAGCTGGTCCGCGCCTTGTGGCCAAGCTTTGCTGCCCGCGTCCCTGCGTCAAAAGACAATCAATTCACGATCGTCCAGGTGCCGTCGGGATTGCGGCAGGCCGTGCCGCGCCCGGTCTGCGGCTTGCCGTCGATATAGACGGTATGGGTGTATTGCCGGCAAGGCGCGCCGTTCGCCTGGTAGGCGGGACCCGGGACAACGTTCCCGTAACGGCCGGAATCGGGATTGCGCCAGGCGACCGGCGCCCCCGACGGGCCGGCTTCCAAAGCCTGCATCTGCGCCGCATAGGCGCGGCGCTCGTCTTCGTCGTCCATAGCCGCGCCGATCCGGTTGCCGAACAAGCCGCCGACGGCCGCGCCGACCAGCGTTCCGGCAACCCGGTTGCCGGCGCTGCCGCCGACCGCGTTGCCGATCAGCCCGCCGGCAAGCGCACCAACCGCAGTGCCGCCGGCCTCCTTGGGTCCGGAATCGGCCGAACAACCGGCGACGCCGGTTGCAAGGAGCACCATGGCAACAACCCGTTTTGCCGACATGAAGCTCCCGACACGCTAAATCCGCTCATCGCCGCCGCACCGCCGCAGGACCAGATGGGCACATTGGGGCGAAACTCTGTTCGGACGCCGAAGCTCGTCGCGGCACAACATCGCCGCAGCACTCTGCCGCAAGCCGCGCCGCAACGGCTGGACTGGCAGGTGGGCAATGCTTTCGCTAAGGTTCCAGATGATTTCTTCGCAGCAACGAGCAACGTCGCACGGCTGCACGCGCGGCAACGCCGTCAGACGCAACAAGCCGAGGGGGCCATGCACCATCGTCAGAACCACAATGATCGGAGCCGGCGATGGATAAGACCGTCACTGGTCCTCGCAGTCGCCGCAATGATCGGCCTCGCTTCTGTTCCGGCTGCGCGAGCGCAGAATTATCCGACCCGCACGGTGAAGATCATCGTGCCGTTTCCGGCCGGCGGCACCGCCGACGTGATGCCGCGCATCATCGCCGACTGGCTCTCGCGCAAATGGGGACAGTCGGTGATCATCGAGGACAGAACCGGCGCCGGCGGCAATGTCGGCGCTGAAGTCGCCGCCAAAGCCGATCCCGACGGCTACACGCTGCTTTCGTCGCCGCCGCCGCCTTTGGTCATCAACCAGAACCTTTATCCGCATCTCGACTTCGATCCTCTGCAATTCGTTCCGATCGCCATCATGGGCCGCGTGCCGAACGCGCTCGTCGTCAATCCGGACAGGATCAAGGCCGGCACCGTCAAGGACTTCATCGCCTATGCGCAAGCCAATCCCGGCAAGGTGACCGACGCCACCCAGGGCAACGGCACCACTTCGCATCTGACCTCGGAACTATTTCAGATGATGGCGCACGTGAAATTGCAGAACGTACCTTATCGCGGCTCCGCGCCTGCGCTCAACGATCTCGTCGCCGGCAGCGTCGATTCCATGTTCGACAATCTCGGCGTCTCGATGCAGTTCATCAAGGCCGGCAAGCTCAAGCTGATCGCGACCGCAGCGCCGACGCGGCTGAAAAGCCTTCCGGACGTGCCGGCTATCGCCGAGACGCTGCCCGGCTTTGCCTCGGTGACGTGGTATGCGCTCGTGGCGCCGCCGAAGACGCCGATGTCCATCGTCGACAAGATCAACGCCGGCGTGAACGAGGCGTTGCGCGATCCGGAGGTTCAAAAGAAGCTTGCGGAACTGTCGTCGGAGCCGGTCGGCGGCACGCCGCAGGAAACCGCCGCTTCTTTCCACGAGGATGCGGAGCGCTGGAAGAATGTCATCACCTCCGCCCACGTGACGCTTGATTGAGGTGCAACGTGTTGCGCTGGCGTTTTTGGCTCGGCTTGATCGGCGCGCTGGCTTTGGTCAGCGCCGGTGGCGCCCGTGCGCAGGATTTTCCGTCGAAACCGATCCGGCTGGTGGTCGGCTTTACACCCGGCGGACCCGCCGACGTTCCGGCGCGTTTCATCGCCGAGCGCCTGCAGGCGCGGCTCGGCCAGCCGGTGCTGGTCGAGAACAAGCCCGGCGCCGGCGGCATGATCGCGCTCAACGACGTGCTGGCGCAGCCGCGCGACGGCTACAGTTTGCAGCTCTGCACCTATTTCGATGCGCTCAATACGGTGCTGTATAAGAATGTCAGCTACAAGCTCACCGACATCGCGCCGGTGACGCTGATCTCCAAATATTATTACCTGGTTACGCTCGCCAAATCGCTCCCCGCCGATAATTTCGATGAATTCATCAGCTACGCCAAAGCCCATCCGGGCAAGCTCCTCTACGGCGAAGTCGGCGCGGGATCGTCACAGGAGCTTATCGCCCACGAACTGGAAAAGACCGCCGGCATCGTGACGGTTGGCGTTCCGTTCAAGGGATCGGCGCAGATCACCCAGGAAATGCTCGCCGGACGGATCGATTATCAGGTCGGTCCGCCGATCGCGGTGAAATCGTTCTACCAGAGCGGGCAACTGAAGGTCGTCGCAGTGACGAGCGAAGAGCGGCTCAAGGATATGCCCGAAATACCGACACTGATCGAGCGAGGCGTGAACGTCTCAACTTTCGGCTGGCTCGGTGTTTGCGCCGGCAGCGGCGTTCCGAAGCCCGTCATCGATATCCTCAACCGCAACATCGTGGCGATCGTGAACTCGGACGAGTATCGCGCCTTCATGGACAAAGTCGGCAATATCGCCGTCGCCACGACACCCGAAGAGTTCGGCCGCGTGCTGATCGAAACCGTCGATCATGCCGAGCCTTACATCCGCGAATTCCACATGCAGATCGAATAAGAAAAGCGATCATGAAGCACAGCACTGACCGCATTCTCACCACCCACGCCGGCAGCCTGCCGCGACCCGCCGATCTTCTTGCACTCGTCCAGGCGAACGGCGCCAAAGCGTTCGATCAAGCCGCCAACGCCGAGCGGTTGCGCAAGGCGGTGGACGAGATCGTGCATCAGCAGGCCGATCTCGGCATCGACATCGTGGACGACGGCGAATACGGCAAGCCGAGCTTCGTCAGCTATATCAACGACCGGCTCGGCGGCTACGAGGTCGACACCAAGCGCGGCCCGCGCAATCAATGGGCGACCTCGCGCGAGGGCCTGTCGTTCCCGGAATTCTACGCGCAGACCCACGCCGCCTCGACGCACACCCACATGATCTGCACCGGGCCCATCACCTACAAGGGCCACGCTCAGCTCAAGCGCGACATCGACAATTTCAAGGCCGCCCTCAAGGGTGTGAAAGTCGAGGAAGCCTTCATGCCGGCCATCTCACCGTCAAACATCGAGGACTGGCAGCACAACGCCTATTACAAGTCGCAGGAAGACTATGTCTTCGCCATCGCCGACGCGATGCGCGAGGAATACAAGGCCATTGTCGATGCAGGGTTCCTGGTGCAGATCGACGATCCGCGCCTCGTCACCTATTACATCATCCATCCCGAGGCGAGCATCGCCGATTGCCGCAAGTGGGCGCAGGTGCGGGTCGAAGCGCTCAATCACGCGCTGCGCGACATTCCGCCGGAGAAGATCCGCTTCCACACCTGCTACGGCATCAATATGGGTCCGCGCATCCACGACATGGAGCTCAAGGACATCGTCGACATTATTCTGAAGATCCGCGCCGGCGCCTATTCGTTCGAGGCCGCCAATCCGCGCCATGAGCACGAATGGAAGGTGTGGAAGGACGTCAAGCTCCCCGACGGCAAGATTCTGATCCCTGGCGTCATCTCCCACTCGACGATCCTGGTCGAGCATCCCGAGCTCGTCGCCGAGCGCATCGTCAAATATGCCGGCGTCGTCGGCCGCGACAACGTCATCGCCGGCTCGGATTGCGGCTTCGCCACCTTCGCCGGCTCGAAAGAGATCCATCCGAGCATTGTCTGGGCGAAGTTCAAGGCCCTGAGCGACGGCGCGCGGATTGCCTCGAAGGAATTGTGGCATTAGCGCGGGCACCGGACCATGAACCGATCGAGGCACCAACCAGCCTGCATCGGCGCATTGCTGACGGCCGCGATCGCGCTTCTTGGCGCCGCGACTGCGCATGCCAATGACCTCCTCCATGTCGGCAAGGCGCAAGGCACCGCCTGGACGTTTCTGCCAGTCAATATCGGCATCGAGCAGGGCTTCTTTGCCAAGCAAGGCCTCGACATCGACAGCACCGACCTCGCCGGCGATGCCAAGGTACAGCAGGCGCTGATCGCCGGCAGCATCGACATCGGCCTCGGCAGCGGGCCCGGCATGGCGTTCGTGGCCAAGGGCTCGCCTGCCATCGGCGTCGCCGCCTTCGCCGGCGCGCCGCGCAACATTTCGGCAATCGTGCTCGCCGATTCACCGATCAAGTCCATCGCCGACCTCAAGGGCAAGGTGATCGCCGTCTCGACCGTCGGCTCGCTGAGCGACTGGCTCGCCGGGCAAATGGCCATTCAGGAGGGCTGGGGTCTCGACGGCATCCACCGCGTACCGCTCGGCGCGATCGCGACCAGCGTCGCCGCGCTCAAGGCGAAGCAGGTCGATGCGGTTGTGCTCGCGACCGAAGCGGGCTTCGCGCTCGAGGAGAAGAATGCCGGGCGGGTGCTGGCGAGCATGGATCGCTACGCGCCGCATTTCATCACCCACGTGGTGTTCGCGCAAAAATCCCTGGTCGCCAACAAGGCTCCGCTGGTGGAGCGCTTCCTCAAGGGCTTGTTCGGCGCCATCGCTTTCATCAAGACGCACAGGGAGGAGACCTCCGCGGTGGCCGAGCGCGTGCTGCATCAGAGCCCGGCCGTGGCGCGCCAGGTCTACGACTTCGAGGTCGGCATGCTGCTCGATGACGGCCGCTTCGATCCGCAGGCCGTCGCGGCGCTCAAGCAGTCCTATGTCGAGATGGGAACGCTGAGCTCAAAGCCGCCGGACGACGTGCTGTTCACGACCCAATTCGTGCCGGTGAGACCGTAAGCGCGGCCGCGATGACCACCCCGCCGCTACCGGTCACCAATCCGAACGTGACGCGCTCGCGCTTGGTGCTCGAAATCGCCTCGGAGATGACCGGCGGCGCCAGCGCCGACGCCGTTCCCGAATACGTTCTTCCCAAGGTCGAGTTGCGGCGCTCGCGCGGCGGCAAGCCGGTGACGTTTTCCAGCAGCGCTTCGGCCGATGGCATTTTCGCGGTGGCGGCGCGCGAGGTCGATCTCGCCATGATCAATCCCGCGACCGTGCTGTCCGTGGCGCTGCGCGGCCGGGGCATTTTCAAGACGCCGATGCCGGTGCGCGCCATCGCCGTCATTCCGTCCTGGGACCAGTTCGTCTTCGCGGTGCGGCCCGAAACCGGGCTGACGCGCTTGGAGGACATCGCGGCGCGCAAACCGAAGCTGCGAATCCTCATGCGCGCCACGCCGGACCACAGCCTGCATCACATGTTCGACGACGTCGCCGCCGCGGCCGGCTTTTCGCGCAGCGACATCGCGCGCTGGGGCGGCGAAATACGCAAGACCGGCTCGGTGCCGTGGCCCTATACCGACACCTTCAAGGCGCTGATCCGCGGCGATGTCGACGCGATCTTCGACGAGGCCGCGACCTCCTGGGTGCCGCAGGCGCTCGATGCCGGCATCGTCATCCTGCCGCTGGCCGAGGCGACGCTCGCCGCGCTCGAAGCGATGGGCTACCGACGCGCCATCCTGCCCCGATCCGCCTATCCGAAACTGCCGCAGGACGTGCCGACGCTCGACTTCAGCGGCTGGACGGTCTTCGTCCACGGCGAGGCCGATGATGATCTCGTGACCCACATCTGCACCGGACTCGACGCTCGCAAGGCGCGCATCGCCTGGGAAGAGCCTGGCGCGCTGCCGGTCGAGCGCATGGCGCGCGACGCGCTCGACACGCCGCAAACCGTGCCGCTGCATCCGGCCGCCGAGCGCTTCTGGAAGAGCCGCGGTTATCTGTGAGCGGCCGCACGACACGATTGTCCGGTGAGGAGTGATTGATTCTATCCCATGCTGAAGCTCAGCACTCGTCCGATAGACTTGGCCGGGCGGCGCGACGGACAATATTCCGTCCTTCGGAGAACGATGATGGATTTCGGTGCTGGGAAAGATGATGGGTTTCGCTGCGCTCAACCCATCCTACGCGATGACCCACGGTCCGTCATGGCCGGACTTGTTCCGGCCATCCACGTCTTTGGTTCGACGAGGCATTTGAGACGTGGATGCCCGCGACGAGCGCGGGCATGACGATTCAATCAAATCGCATCCCGCCCTAATCCCGCACCGGCCCGTCGCCGAGCAGCACGTGCACGGTCTTCACCTCGGTGTAGCTCAACAGCTCGTCGATGCCTTCCTCGCGGCCGATGCCGCTGTTCTTGAGCCCGCCGAACGGCGTGCCGTAGAAATGGCCGGAGGCGCCGTTGATCCAGACATAGCCGGACTTGACCGCACGCGCGGCGCGGAAAGCGGTCTTGATGTCGTTGGTGAAGATCGACGCGGTAAGCCCGTATTCGGTTGAATTGGCGAGCTTCATCGCCTCGCCCTCGTCGCTCCAACTGAACACCGAGAGCACCGGGCCGAAAATCTCCTCGCGCGCGATCCTCATGTTCGGCTTGACGTCGGCGAACACCGTCGGCTCGAGCCAATAGCCGCGCTTGAAGTCGGCGCCGCCCGGCCGCTTGCCGCCGGTCATCAGGCGGGCGCCGTCGTCGCGGCCGGACTGCACCATGGCGCAGACGCGCTCGTAATGACGCTTGGAGTTGATCGGGCCCATCTGCGATTTATCGTCGAGCGGATCGCCCAGCTTGAGCGCGGCGACGCGATCGACCACCCGCTCCAGCACCGCCTTGTGCAGAGACTCGTGGAGCAGCAGCCGGCTGGTCGAGCCGCAGGACTGGCCCTGCCAGGCGAAGTTCATCCCGGCGACGGCGATCTGCGCGACCTTGTCGGGGTCCATGTCGGGAAACACGATCAAAGGATTCTTGCCGCCGAGCTCGAGCGTGACGTGCTTGATGCCGCCCTCGGCGGCGGCGCGCTGGATCGCCTTGCCGGTCGGCACCGATCCGGTGAAGGCAAGACGCTTGACCTGCGGATGGCGGGCGAGAGCGTCGCCGGCCGGCATGCCGTAGCCGGTGACGATGTTGACCACGCCGGGCGGCAATATTTCGCGGCAAATCTGGCCGAGGATCGTCGCCGACAAAGGACTGGTCTCCGGCGGCTTGAGCACCACGCAGTTGCCGGCCATCAGCGGCGCGGCGAGCGCATTGGCGGCGAACTTGATCGGATGGTTGAACGGGATGATGCGGCCGACGACGCCGTAGGGCTCGCGGATGGTGAAATGCAGGTTCTTGCCGCTCGCCGGGATGGTCTCGCCTTTGATCTCGGTGGCGAAGCCCGCATAGAAGTCGAGCGTATCGCCGGCGGTCGCCACGTCGGCGCGCATCTTGGCGATGGTGTTGCCGGTATCGACGACCTCGATGCGCAGGATGTTGTCGAAATTGTCGCGCACCGCCTGCGCCAGTTTGCGCACCAGCTTGGCGCGCTCTTTGGGCTCGATGGCGGCCCAGGCCGGATGCGCGGCTTCGGCGGCGGCGACGGCGCGATCGACGTCGGCCGCGCTGGCCGCCGGCACATAGCCGAGGCTTTCCTCGTTGGCCGGGTTGATGGATTCGAGCAGGTCCCTGCTCTCGCTGTCGACCAGTTCGCCGCCGATCAGCATCCTGCCGTGCATGAGCTTGGGGTCTACGTTCATGGCTTTCGCTCCCTGCTGCGTTGTGTCTTTCCCGACTGCCGGCGGCTAGTTGGGGTCAGAGTTCTTCTTGTAGAGGCTATCGATATAGCCGCTGCTGTCGAGATCGGCGACGAAACTTGAATCGGCGAAATCCTCCGGCGCCCGGATCGCCATCTCGCGCCAGGTGTAGATCGTCTGCATGGCCTTGAGGCCCGCGATGGACGGATAGGGCTTCGCCGGCAGCTTGCCGGCCTCGGCATAGACCGCTTCGAGCTTCTCGCGGTCGGTGAGGCCGTACCATTTGGTCATCGAAGCGAAGGCCGCCGCCTTGTCGGTCTTCATCAGCGCAATCGCCTCGACGGTCGATTTGATGAAGCGCGCGGCGGCGTCGCGGTTGTTCGGCAGCCAGTCGCTCAGCGCGTTGACGCCGGAGCCCGGCATCGCGAATTGATACGGATAAAGATCGGCCAGATCGCGCAGCCCGAGTTTCTTTGCTTCGGCGAGCGCCAGATCGTCGCCCGCGAAAGCATCGACGAGGCCTCTGACGATGCTTTGCGGATTGCCGCCATTCGACAGCATCGCCACGTCGCGGTTGGGGTCGATGCCGATCTTGCGCAGGAACAGGATCATCGAGAACTGATCGAGCGCGCCGGGATTGCCGTAGCCGATGCGCTTGCCCCAAAGGTCGTCCGGCGTCGTGATGTCACCGCGGCTGATGACGTGGAAGCGCGAGATATTGTCGGTGGTGGCGAGGATGACCCGGTGCGGCGCCGTCGCCACCGAGGTCATGCGCACCATGGTCGGACTGCCGCCGCCGATATTGATCTCGCCGATGACGTTGCCCTTGATGTATTCGGGCGGAACGATCACGCCGGAGGCGCGCACGGCCGCCGCGGCGGACGGCGTGATGAACTGCGTGACCTTCAGTCCGTTGCGCTCATAGATGCCGTTGTCGGCCGCCATGATGAACGGCAGCTTGGTCAGCGAGACGTCGCCCAATTCGACGGTGACGGGAATGAGCTTCTCGGCAGCCTTGTCCTGGCCTTTCTCTTGTGCGCCCGCGGCGCCCGGCGCGACCAGAGTGCACGAGGCAACGAGCAGCAGCGTAACGACCGGCGCAGCAAACCGCCTGGCAACGCTGACGGACAAAGACTTCATACGCAACTCCGCTCGGATGCGCAGGCCGCGGAACGCGCTTGCACGCAAGACCACGTCATTGTGGACATTCTCGGGTTTCGTTGACAAGGCGTCGGCGCCGATTGATTGCACGGCGGAAAGAGCGCCACTACGGTGCGCACCGTGGCGGGCGGGGATCGCGTCATGGGACGTATTTTTGCGCGATGGACGATGGCCGGCGCGCTGATCGGGGCAGTGGGCCCCGCCGGCGCCCATCACTCCATGGCCATGTACGAACCGGCGCTTACCCGTCTCGAGGGGACGGTGCAGGAATTCAAGTACGTCAATCCGCACAGCATCATTCTTCTCAGAGTCAAAGGGCCGAACGGCAGCAGCGCGGTCTGGTTCCTGGAAGGCGATCCGCCCGCAATGCTGGCGCGTTCGGGCTTCTCCGCCGAGACGTTCCACCCCGGCGACCGGTTGAAGCTTGACGTCAACAAGCTCAAAAGCGGGCAAAACGGCGGGTTCTGGAACTCGATGCACATCTACGAGCACAACGGCCATGAATTCTTCGGCCACGCCTGCGCAAGCTCACCCGACCATTGCGCGCCTTTGCAGTAGGAGGCGCGACATGATCGCGTTCTCGCTGCGTCGCCTCGCGCCAATTGCCGGCCTGACGATCGCAGTCGCCACCGCGGCCTTCGCGCAACGGCCCGACGCCGCCATGATCAAGGACGAGATTTTCGCGCGAAAAATCCTGATGGATACCGTCGACGCCAACATGGACGAGATCGATTGGATGGTGGTGTCAGGCAAGCCCATCGACCTCGCCGAGGCCGGCGAGCACGCCGATACGATCTCGGTGATGCTGATGGCGTTGCCGCATCTGTTCCCGCCCGATACCAATCAGTGGCAGCCCGGCGCCAAGCGCGATCCGGGACGCGACACTTACGCCTCGCCGGCGCTCTGGGAGAATTTCCAGGACTTCTATCGGCAAGCCGAAAAGGTCTCGCAGATGGCCTACGCCGCGAGCCGCGCGCGCAGCGAGGCCGAGTTCAGAAATATCTTCGCGTCGCTGCGCGCCGCTTGCGAGACCTGCCACGCGCAATATGTGAAGACCGACCGGTAGCAGGACTGCGATCCGCACGCCCTTCTTCCAAGCGCCGGCGGTGGAAGCCATTGTCCAAATTGGCTACAAAATCCAAATGAACGCCCGCGGCAGGGAATGCGATCGTGAGTGAATTCGGCATCGGCGCCCGGCTGCCGCGCCTCGAGGATGCGCGTTTCCTCGAGGGCCGCGGCCAGTTCTGCGCCGATATCCTGCTGCCGGGCATGCTGCATGCCGCGTTCGTGCGCAGCCCTCACGCCCACGCCCGCATCGGCGCGGTGCGCAAGCCGCAGGGTTACGAAAAGCGGGTCTTTCACGCCGGCGACCTCGTCGGCGTCGGCAAGATGCGCTCGACGGCAAAGCTGCCAGGCTTCAAGCCGTCAGATTGGCCGATCCTTGCGACCGGCAAAGTTCGCCACGTCGGCGAGCCGGTCGCCATGGCGCTCGGCGCGACCGCGGCGGAAGCCGAGGACCTCGCCGCCCTCGTCGAGGTGGATTTCGAGCCGCTCGCTCCCGTGGTGACGATGACGGACGCGCTGAAGAAAGTTGCGCCGTTCGTTCACGACGAATGGGGCGACAACGTCCTTGTCGATATCAAACTCGAGGCCGGCGATCTCGCCGCGGCCAAGTCCGCCGCCGCGCACGTGGTCGAGCGCAGCTTCCGCATGAACCGGATGCACCCGCTGCCGCTCGAAGGCCGCGCCTGCGTCGCCTCCTACGACAGCCGGCTCGATGAGCTTATCGTTTACGTCGCGCATCAGCTTCCGGTGCCGTTGCAAATCGGCCTCGCACAAGTGCTCGGCATCAGCCAGCGGCGGCTGCGCGTCGTCGTGCCCGACGTCGGCGCGTCGTTCGGCCTCAAGACCTATGTCGAGAGCGAAACCGTATGCGTCGCCTGGGCGGCGATGCAGCTCCGCCGTCCGGTGCGGTGGATTCAGGATCGCCACGAATCGCTCATCTGCGACGCCACCTGCCGCGACTACCAATGCAAGGTCACGGGCTACGCCGACGCCGACGGCCGCGTGCTCGGCCTCGAATGCGATGTCATCGTTGATTCCGGCGCCTATTCGCCGTGGCCGTGGCCGGCCGGCATCGAAGGCGGCCTTGCGGTCGGCAACATGCAGGGCTGCTACGACATCCGCGCCTTCCGCGGCCGCGCCGTCAATGTCGTCAGCAACAAGCCTGCCGGCCAGCCGTTCCGCGGCGTGGCGCGCCCGCTGTCGTGTATCGGCCACGAGATCGTCATGGACGGCGTCGCGCTCGCGGCCGGCATCGATCCGGTCGAGGTGCGGCTGCGCAATTTCGTCAAGCCGTCGCAGATGCCCTATGTGTCGATCACCAAAAAGACGCTCGACAGCGGCAACTATGGCGCAGCGCTCAAGCGCGCCGCCGCGCTCGTCGACTTGCCGGCGGTGCGCGTCCGCCAGCAGAAAGGCGAGCCGGACGGCAGGCTGATCGGCGTCGGCTTCGCATCGTTCTACGAGCAGACCGCGTACGGGACGGGACCGTTCGGCTACTCGGCCTGGGGCATCGAATTGGTGCCGGGCATGGAGCCCGCAGTGGCGCGGCTCACCGGCGACGGCGAGTTGGTCCTTGAAGTCGGCTCCCACTCGCACGGCCAAGGCCACGAGACGGTGTTCGCTCAGGTCGCACACGAGGTCCTGGGCATCGATCCACACAAGATCGCGGTGCGGTTCGGCGACACCTCGGCCTCACCCGTCGGCACCGGCACCTATACGTCCCGCTCCATGGTAACGACCGGCGGCGCTATTGCCGAGGCTTGCCGCATGTTGGTGGCGCCGATCACCAAGATCGGCGCGCATCTTCTGCAATGCAAAGAGGGCGACGTCGAAATCAGGAACGGCCGCGTCCATGGCCCGCAGGGCAGCGTGGAATTCTCCGAGATCGGCCGCGCCTGGTATCACCATCCCGAGGAGCTTCCCGCCGACATGGACGCGGGCGGATTGAGCGCCACCGCCGGCCACAAGGCGCACGACCCCGGCGTATTCTCCTATTCGGCGCACGCCGCCGTGGTTGCGGTTGATCCCGACACCGGCAGTGTCGAGATTCTCGACTACGCCATCGTGGCCGACTGCGGCACGCAGGTGAATCCGCTGTTGGTCGAGGGCCAGGTCGTCGGCGGCTTTTCCAACGGCCTCGGCAACGCGCTGTTCGAGGAGAGCAGCTACGATGCGGCGGGCCAGCCGACGGCGACGACGCTGGCGGATTACACCGCGCCGACCGCGCCATCGATCCCGCGCGTCAAGCTCGACTTCATCGAGACGCCGTCGCCGTTTTCCATGTTCGGCATCAAGGGTATCGGCGAGAACGGCGCGATCGGGCCGCCGGCTTCGATCGTCAACGCCGTCAATGACGCGCTGCGGCCGCTCGGCGCCGCCGTATTCGAGACGCCGGTGACGGCCAGCCGCGTGCGCGAGGCCATCGTGCGGGCGCGGTCTACTTGAGCTTCAGCAGCCGGTCGGCATTGCCGTGCGCGAATTTGGCGCGATCGGCGTCCGACAGCGGCACGTTATCGAGGAACGCGCGGCCGTCGGCGTTACTGGCATAAGGATAATCGACCGAGAACATCAGCCGATCGATGCCGAATGTTTCGAGCGCGGCGACGAACGGCGGGTTGGTGAAGAATCCGGCGGAAGTGATGTAGACCTGATCGGTGATGGTCTTGCTCAATGGCCGGCGCAGATGCGGCAAATCGCGCGATAATTGATGCTCGCAGCGCGCCAGCATCGCCGGCAGCCCCTCGCCCATGTGGCCGATGATGAGGTTCAGGCGTGGAAATCGGTCGAGCGTCCCCGATACGGCAAGTCTCATGACGTGCAGCGCCGTCTCGTAGTGCCAGCCCCAGGCGAATGCGGCAAGGCCGAAGCTGATTTTGCTCGGGAAGCCATCGTAATACGCCTTGCGGACGTCCGCCGGCGGCATGCCGGGATGAACATAAAGCGGGACGTCGAGCGTTTCCGCGCGCGCCAGCAGCGGCGCGAACTTCGGATCGTCCAGAAAAAGGCCGCGAACGGTGCCGCTGATCAGCGCACCTTTGAAGCCGTAATCGGCGACAGTGCGCTCGAGTTCGTCCGCCGCAGCCTCCGGAATGCTTGCGGCGAGATGAGCGAAGGCGGCAAAACGGTCGGGCCGCGCCGCGATCTTTCGCGCGAATTCGTCGTTGAATCTTTGCGCAAAGGCGATCGCCTCCTTGCCGTCAAAGAGGTCGGCGCTGGGGCCCATGTGATTGCCGGCTTTCGACAGGACCTGCACCGATATGCCGTGACGATCCATGTCGGCGATCCGCCCCTCGCCGAGGTCGGTCATTTTGCCGGCGGCATTGCGCACAACCGAGGGCATGTCGGCGTCGGCGGCAACATCGGTCTTCGCCTGCGTCGGCAGGCTGAAATGCTCTTCGAGTGTGACAATGCGCATCGCGGCCCGCGCCGTTACGGTTTCATCGGGGCATGGTATGACACCAGCATCGATATTGTCAGGGGATTTGGATGAGACGCTTCGCGCTCGCCGCGCTTTGTATTGTGCTCGCGCCTCTCGGCGCAGGGTTGCGCGCGCAAGACCCGTTTCCGTCGCGCCCGGTGCAGGTCATCGTGCCTGCAACTCCCGGCGGGCCGGTCGATACCGGCGTGCGCATGATCGAGGCGTCGCTCGCCTCAGCCCTCGGCCAACCGGTCGTGCTCATCAACCGGCCGGGCGCCAGCGGCACGCTCGGCATGCACGACGTCGCGACCGCCGAGCCCAACGGCTACACCATCGGCCAAGGCGTGAACTCGATTTTCACGATCACGCGGCTCACCGGAACCAGCGTGCCGTTCACGCTCGACGACTTCAGCCTGCTCGGCAACTACGCGACCGATGTCAGCGTGCTGGCGGTGAGCGCGGAGGCGCCGTGGCAGACCATCGACGACGTTATCGCTTACGTTCACGCCAACCCCGGCAAGCTCAATTATGCGTCCGCCGGCGCCGGCACGGTGTCGTCGCTGAGCGTGCAGGCGCTGGCGCACCACTTCAAGCTCGACATGGTCGCGGTGCCGTTTCCCGGCGGCGCACAGCTCACCACGGCGATCCTCGGCAAGCAGGTCGATATCGGCATGGTGCCTTACACGACGGGGGCGGCGATGTTCGCGAGCAAGAAGCTGCGCGCGCTGGTGACAACGGCGCCCAACAGGCTGCCGCGGCTGCCCGACATCCCGACCTTCGCCGAAAAGGGCATTGCCGTGAACGGCCTCAATCTCATCATGGGACTCTACGCGCCGAAGGCATTGCCGGAGAGCATTGACAAGACCTTGGTCGGCGCCGTCGCCAAAGCCGCCCGGGACCCGGCATTCATCGCCAAGATCGAGGCGATCGGACTTTTCGGCCAATATGAAGAGCCGGCGAAGGCCCGCACCCGGCTGGAATCCGAGTACGCGGACCTGGTCGCGCTCAATCGCGAATTGCAGAAATAGCGCCGCGTCATTGCACACGTTACCGCCGCGTTAAGCATCGCCGCGAAGGTCTGCGGATCCCGCCGCGCGATCATTCACGATGGAGTGTCAGCCCACACCGAAACACTTGCATGTCTCCCGGGCCGAGACCAATTCATGACAATGTAGTATCGTCGAAGTGACGAAGAATCATCTTCCGGCCTCTCTTGCCCTCGGGCGCTGGTGCGTATTTGCGCCGGGATTGCGGAGAGACCAGCCCGAGCGGCGTGTATCGCTGGCTTTGCGTTCGCGAGGATGCGGCAGACGTGCTGGCGCTGAAGACTGTGACATTCATCTATGACGCGCGCGAGGACCGCATCCTTGCCGCCATCAATGCCGGCATGACCGATGCTTGGTCGTGCTGGCTGACGCGGCGGGTCGCGCTTGCGCTGCTCGACCGGGCCGGCGAATTCGTGGTGAACACCTCGCCGCTGGCGAAGCAGGCGCCTTCGGAACTGCGCGGCGAGTTCGCCGAGTTCGAGCGCGAAGCCGCCATCGCCTCGACAGCGCCGGCCATGTCGAAGACGCCGGGCGAAGTGCTCAAACCCACCGCGGCCCGCGCCGAGCTTGCCGAACGGCTGACGCTCTCCATGCAGGGGAACAACTTCCGGTTCGAGCTGCACGGGCACGAGCAGGCCGGCGCCGCAGGCATGCTCAAGCGCGCCGAGCTCCAGCGTATCTTGCAGATGCTCGAAGCGCAGGTCGCAAAGGCGGCTTGGACAGTATCGCCCACTAGGCCCAAAACCGCTCCGGCCGCCGATGAGCTGGCCGCAAAGCCGTTCCGGCACTGACCGCGTCGGCCCTGCCCTAGCCTGCCGGCAATGCAAGCTCGGTGCGCAAACCGCCGATCGGCGCGGTGCCGAGGGTGAGCACTCCGCCGTAGAGATTGGCTAGTTCGACCACGATCGAAAGCCCGAGGCCCGACCCCGGCTTGCTCTCGTCAAGCCGCTGACCGCGCAGCGCCACCTGCTCGCGCTCGGCCGGCGACAGCCCCGGTCCGTCGTCGTCGACGATGATGCGCACGCGCGGCTTCTCGCCGTCCGCCGGCGGCTTCTCTGCCACCACCTCGATGGCGACGCGCGAGCGTGCCCATTTACAGGCATTGTCGACCAGATTGCCGACCATCTCTTCGAGGTCCTGCTCCTCGCCCTGGAAACGCGCGTGCTCCGGCACGTCGACCGCGATGGCGATGTCGCGCTCGCGATGCAGCTTCTCCATGGTGCGCGCCAGCGCGGTGACCACCGGCGGCACGTCGATCGGCGCGCCCATGACCGTGAACCGCGCGGCGAGCCGCGCGCGTTCGAGCTGCCGCGCCACCTGATCGCGCATGATGTCGGCCTGCTCGAGCACCTTGTGGGCGAGCGGATCGTTGCCGCGCGATGCCGCCTCGTTGACGAGAACGGAAAGCGGCGTCTTCA
>DATJYT010000283.1:0-17099 GCA_035499475.1 Xanthobacteraceae bacterium
ACCTGGTGGTCGCGCAGATATTCGCCCGCGGGGCTTTCTTCCTTGATCGATCCGGCCGGCGAGATGTGGTCGGTGGTGATCGAGTCGAGGAACAGGCCGAGGACGCGCGCGTCGACAATATCCTCGATCGGCTGCGTGCGCTTCGGCATGTCGTCGAAATAGGGCGGATTTTGCACGTAGGTGGAGCGGTCGTCCCATTTGTAGGTCAGGCCGCCCTTGACGGCGATCTTGCGCCAGTTGGCGTCGCCCTTGAACACATCGCCGTATTTGCGCGTGAACATCTGCTTGTTGATGCTCTTGTTGATGACGCTCGCGATTTCGCGGCTGGTCGGCCAGATGTCGCGCAGATAGACCTTGCGGCCCTTCTGGTCGGTGCCGAGCGGCTGCTTGGCGATATCGATCTGCATCGAGCCGGCGATCGCATAGGCGACGACCAGCGGCGGCGAAGCGAGATAATTGGCGCGAACATCGGCATTGACGCGGCCTTCGAAATTGCGATTGCCGGAAAGCACCGCGGCCGCAACGAGATCGTTCTTGTTGACGGCTTCGGAAATCTCCTCGGGCAGCGGGCCGGAATTGCCGATGCAGGTGGTGCACCCGAAGCCGACCAGATTGAACCCGAGCGCGTCGAGCGACTTTTGCAGGCCCGATTTCTCGTAATATTCCGCCACCACCTGCGAGCCGGGCGCGAGCGAAGTCTTGACCCATGGCTTGACCGTCAGGCCCTTCGCCACCGCCTTCTGCGCCAGCAGGCCGGCCGCGATCATCACGCTCGGATTCGAGGTATTGGTGCATGACGTGATCGCTGCGATCACCACGTCGCCGTGGCCGAGCGTGTGCTTGCGACCTTCGACCGGGACTCGCTTGTCCATCTCGGCGGCCTTGTTGAATTCCTTGTCCATCGACCAGGCAAAGCCGCTCTTGACGTCTTTGAGGGCGATGCGGTCCTGCGGCCGCTTCGGCCCGGCGAGCGACGGCTCGATCGACGACAGTTCGAGCTTGAGCACATCGGTTAAGATCGGATCTGGCGTGCTCTTGGTGCGATACATGCCCTGCGCCTTGGCGTAGGCCATGACCAGCGCGATGCGGTCCGGCGCGCGGCCGGTTTCACGCAAATAACGAATGGTATCGTCGTCGATCGGGAAGAAGCCGCAGGTCGCGCCATATTCGGGCGACATGTTGCCGAGCGTGGCGCGGTCGGCGATGGTCAGATTGGCGAGACCGGGGCCGAAATATTCGACGAATTTGCCGACGACGCCGCGCTTGCGCAGCATCTGCGTCACGGTGAGGACGAGATCGGTGGCGGTGACGCCTTCCTTGAGCTTGCCGTTGAGCCGCACGCCGATCACTTCCGGCAGCAGCATGGAATAGGGCTGCCCGAGCATGGCGGCCTCGGCTTCGATGCCGCCGACGCCCCAACCCAGGACGGACAGGCCGTTGACCATGGTGGTGTGGGAATCGGTACCGACGAGCGTGTCCGGATAAGCGAGCTCGGTAGCGACCGACTTGTCGGGGAAGGTCATCTTGGTCTTCGCGGTCCAAACCGTCTGCGACAGATATTCGAGATTGACCTGATGGCAGATGCCGGTGCCCGGCGGCACGACGCGGAAATCCTCAAATGAACGCTGCGCCCATTTCAGGAAGCGGTAGCGCTCCTGGTTCTGCTTGTATTCTTCCTCAACGTTCTTCTTAAACGAGTCCTTGTGGGCGAAAAAGTTCACCGCGACCGAATGGTCGATAACGAGATCCACCGGCACCAGCGGGTTGATCTTCTTCGGTTCGCCGCCGAGATGCTCCATGGCGTCGCGCATGGCCGCGAGATCGACTACCGCCGGCACGCCGGTGAAATCCTGCATCAGCACGCGGGCTGGCCGAAACGCGATCTCGCGATCGGACGTTTTGGTTTTCAGCCACTGCGCGACTGCCTGGATGTCCTGCTTGCTGACTGAGCGGCCGTCTTCGTTGCGCAGCAAATTTTCGAGCAGCACCTTGAGCGAGAACGGCAATCGCGAAATCCCCTTCAGCCCGTTCTTTTCGGCGATCGGAAGGCTGTAATAAGCGTAGGTCTTGGAACCGACCTTGAGGGGCCGCAGGCACTTGAAGCTGTCGAGCGAATCCATGACTTTTTTCCCATCCTGCCGGCCGGGCGCCGGCGCAATTCAGGGGTAATTTATTTGCCGAAACAGGCCTCAAAAGACTGTTGGCGGGCGAACGCGGCAGACGTCGCGCGTGCGCCGCAAGCCGCTTTGCGGCTTATAAGGTCTTTTCAAGACTTGTGCCAGATCAGCAAGAAATGATCGATAAAATGTCCGGGATCGCCCGATCTTTGCCGATTCTCGCGCGAGCTGATGCGGTTATACCAGGGTTTCTAGGACAGAATTGATGCGCCTTTCCGCCATCGATCTCGCGTGTCACCGCGGCGGGCGCGACGTGTTCGCTGGCGTGAACTTCGCTGTCGCTTCCGGCGAGGCTCTGCTGGTCACTGGCCGCAACGGGGCCGGCAAGTCCTCGCTGTTGCGCACGGTCGTCGGGCTGGTCCGGGTTGCGGCGGGCAAGCTTGTCCTGGAGGACGGCGATCGCGAGTTGACGATTGCCGAACAGGCCCACTATCTCGGCCACCAAGACGCGCTGAAGCCGTCGCTCTCGGTTGCCGAAAACCTGCGCTTCTGGGCAGGATTTCTCGGAGCCGGCGCCGCCGACATTCGCCCCTCCCTTGAAACCGTTGGACTTGATGAATTGGCCGATCTGCCGGCGGCCTATCTTTCAGCCGGACAGCGCCGGCGGCTGTCGATCGCGCGCCTCCTTGCGGTCAAGAGGCCGATCTGGCTGCTGGACGAACCGACCAGCACGCTCGACGCCGCGGCCCAGGAACGCCTCGTTGGCTTGATGCGCTCACACCTGACGGAAGGCGGCATCATTCTCGCAGCCACCCACGCCGCGATTGGACTCGATGCTGTGCAAGAACTCAAACTCGGCCGCACTTCTGCCTCCCCACAAGACAGGGGAGGGCTACGATCATGAGCGCGCTCGCCGCACTTCTGGTCCGCGATATGCGCATCGCCGTTCGCGTCGGCGGCGGCGCGCTTATGGGGGTGCTGTTCTTTCTTGTGGTGGTGACGCTGGTGCCCTTCGCACTCGGACCGGACCTCGCGCTGCTCAAGCGGATCGGCCCGGCGATCCTCTGGCTTGCGGCGCTGCTCGCAAGCCTCTTGGCGCTCGACCGCCTTTTTGCGGCGGACCACGAGGATGGCTCGCTTGACCTCATTCTCATGAGCCGCGCCCCACTCGAGCTCGTTGTCCTGGTCAAAGGCTTTGCCCATTGGCTAACCACCGGACTGCCGCTTGTCCTGGCCGCACCGCTCACGGGGTTGTTCCTCAACCTCGACGCGCCGGCCGAGGGCGTGCTGGTGCTGACGCTTCTCGTCGGCACGCCGGCGCTGACCTTCATTGGCCTCATCGGTGCGGCGATCGCGGTGGCGCTGCGGCGCGGCGGACTGCTTCTTGCAGTGCTGGTGCTTCCGCTCACGGTTCCGGTCCTGATCTTCGGCGTCGCCGCCGCCAATACCGCGGTGGCCGGGCCGGTGCCCTTCGGCACACCTTTCACGGTCCTTTGCGCGCTGACCCTGGCGAGCCTGGTGATCGGGCCATTCGCCGCGGCAGCCGCATTGCGGCAGGAATTGGAGTAAACAGTCGCCTCACCGCGGACGCGACAATGTGATCGCGTGGCCCAATGATCTAAGAACGATTTTGGATTACGACTTACCCCATGGCCCTTCTCGATTTCGCCAACCCGTCGCGTTTCCTGTCCTTCGCCAACCGAGCCTTGCCGCTGCTGGGCGGCGTGACGGTCGTGGTCTTCGCGTTCGGCATCAATCAAGCGCTGATCGCGCCCGACGACTATCAACAGGGCGCGACAGTCAAGATCATGTTCCTCCATGTGCCTTCCGCCTGGCTCGGCATGCTCGGCTGGGGGGTGATGACGATCGCGGCGCTTGGCACGCTGGTGTGGCGCCACCCGCTCGCTGACGTCGCCGCCAAGGCGGCAGCGCCCATCGGCGCGGCCTTCACCCTGCTCTGCCTCATCACCGGCTCGCTGTGGGGCCGGCCGATGTGGGGGACGTATTGGGTCTGGGACGCGCGGCTCACTTCGGAGCTCGTGCTGTTCCTGCTCTATCTCGGCGTCATCGCGCTGTGGCGCACCGTTGAAGATCCCTCGCGCGCCGCACGCGCGGCGGCGATCCTCACGCTCGTCGGCGCCATCGATTTGCCGATCATCAAATTTTCGGTCGATTGGTGGAACACGCTGCATCAGCCGGAATCGATCTTCCGGGTCGGCGGACCGACCATTGATCCGTCGATCCTCATCCCGCTGTTCATCATGGCGCTGGCGTTCACATTGCTGTTCGTCACGCTGCACGTCGCCGCGATGCGCAACGAAATCCTGCGCCGCCGGGTACGGACGCTGCGGTTGATGCAGGCGAGCGCGGTCAGCTGACGATGATGGCGACCAACCATATCGGCTTCATCGTGGCGTCCTACGCCTCCGCTGTCGCCATTGTCGGCGCGCTGATTGCGTGGGTGACGATCGACTTCCGCGTGCAACGGCGCAGACTCGCCGATCTTGAAATGCGCGGCATCGCACGGCGATCCGCCGCGGCGCGCTCCGAACCGGTGATGGAACAGGCGAAGGAAAAAGCGTGACCAGCGTTGAGACCGAGACCCGGAATGTCGGCCGGCGCCGCATCGTCGTGCTGCTGCCGCTCGCGCTTTTTCTCGGGCTGGCGTTGCTGTTTCTGATCCGCCTCAATGCCGGGGATCCCTCGCTCATTCCCTCGGCGCTGATCGGCCATCCGGCACCGCGAACAAATCTGCCTCCCGTGGCCGGACTTGATCGCGACGGCAAGCCGGTCCCCGGGATCGATGCGGCGGACTTCAAGGGCGCGGTGACGGTGGTGAATGTCTGGGCGTCCTGGTGCGTGCCGTGTCACGACGAAGCGCCGTTGCTCATGAAATTGGCGCAGGACACCCGGCTCCGCCTCATCGGCATCAACTACAAGGACGAGCCCGATAATGCGCGGCGCTTCCTCGGCCGTTACGGCAACCCGTTCGCCGCCGCGGGCGCCGACCAGAGCGGCCGCGCCGCGATCGAATGGGGCGTCTACGGCGTGCCGGAAACCTTCGTGGTCGGCCGCGATGCCCATATCGATTTCAAGCTGGTGGGGCCGATCACCATCGATAATCTAGACGCCGTGCTCAAGCCGCAGATCGAGAAGGCAATGGCGGCGCGGTCATAGCTTGCCCGTTGTTGCTTTTCAGTCAGTCGCCGGCTCCCCCGCGTATTTCTTCAACAGTGGCACCTGCAGCGCGCCGAACAAAAAGGTGAGCGGCATCACGCCGAACACCTTGAAATCAACCCAGACATTGGTCGAGGTGTTGCGCCAGATGATTTCGTTGAGGACGGCGAGCGCGAGGAAGAAGATCGCCCAGCGTATCGTCAGCTTGCGCCAACCCTCTTCGGTCAGGTGAAACAACGAATCGAACACGACGCCGAGGAGGGGCTTGTTGAAATAGAGCCCCCCCAACAGAACGCCGCCGAACAACGCATAGATGATCGTTGGCTTGACCTTGATAAAGGTGTCGTTATGCAGAATCAGCGTCAATCCGCCGAAGACGAGCACGATGATCGCCGTAACCACCGGCATGATCGGCAGATGCCGCGTCATCGCGAATGACACGGCGAGCGCTGCAATCACCGCCACCATGAACGTCGCCGTCGCGGTAAAGATGCCGTAACGCGAATTGGCGAAGAAGAACAACGCCAGCGGCCCGAGATCGAGGGCGAGCTTGAGGATCGGGTTGAGCTGCGGCTTGGGCGTGGTCATGGTGTGGGTTGTAACCGGAGCTGACGGCGTGCTCAATCAGGCATCAAGACCGGCGATGGCGCGGCCGAAATCTCGGGCCGAGAACGGCGCCAGATCATCAACGCTCTCGCCGACACCGATGAAATGCACCGGCAGCTTGAACTTCGCCGCGATGGCGACAAGGATGCCGCCGCGTGCGGTGCCGTCGAGTTTGGTCATGACGAGGCCGGTAACACCCGCGATTTTCTGAAAAATCTCGACTTGTGACATGGCGTTCTGCCCGACAGTGGCATCCAGCACCAGCAGCACGGCATGTGGCGCCGAAGGATCGGCCTTCTTCATCACACGTACGATTTTTTGTAGCTCGTCCATCAGTTCGGTACGGTTCTGCAAACGGCCCGCCGTATCGACGAGCAGGACGTCGATACCGCGCTGCTTCGCCGCAGCCACGGCGTCGAACACGAGCCCGGCGGCATCCGCGCCTTCTTCGCGAGCGATGAAATCGACGCCGGCTCGTTCCGACCATATCTTGAGCTGATCAATGGCCGCGGCGCGAAAGGTATCGCCGGCGGCGAGCATGACACTGCGGCCCTCGGCGCGAAATTTGGCAGCTAGCTTGCCGATGGTCGTGGTCTTGCCGGAACCGTTAACGCCGGCGACCAGAATGACGAAGGGCTTTTTTGCGGGATCGATCAAGAGCGGCTGGGCCACACCCGTGAGTGCTTTTTCAACTTCGGCCGCCACCACGCCCTTGATCTCGTCCGGCGTGATCGAGGTGTTGAATCGGCCGTAGCGAAGCTCGGTCGCGATCACATCCGCGGTCTCAAGACCGAGGTCGGAGCGGATCAGTGCGTCCTCGAGCTCGGCGATGGTGCCGGCGTCGAGCTGGCGCTTGGCGACGATATGCGCGATGGCGCTGCCGATCGTCGACGACGTGCGCTTGAGGCCGCCGGAGAGGCGTTGCCACCAGTTCGCCTTCGCGCCGTCGCTATGACCGGCCGTGCTGTCGTTCATACGGGGCCCGTGATAGCGGTTTCGCCATGATCCCGGAAGACGTGACCCCGGAAGAAATGGTGTCGCGGCTGCTTTATCGCGACGGGTTGATGCTGGTGCTCGACAAGCCGGCAGGCTTTGCCGTGCATCGCGGCCCCAAAGGCGGTAAAAGCCTCGAAGACCACTTCGACGCGCTGCGTTTCGGGCTGCCGCGCGCGCCTGCGCTTGCCCACCGGCTCGACCGCGACACGTCAGGGTGCCTCGTCCTTGGCCGCCACCGCAAGGCGCTGGCGCAGCTCGGCAAGCTGTTCAAGAACGGGGCGGTGGACAAGACCTATTGGGCTTTGGTCGAAGGCTCGCCGAATGATGACGAGGGCCAGATCGAGCTTCCGCTCGGCCGCCTCGATGTGACGCGCGGCTGGTGGATGAAGCATGATCCTCAGGGCCAGCCAGCCGCGACGAAGTGGAAGGTGATAGGACGGGGCTCTGCCAAGCTTACCTGGCTCGCACTCGAACCGCTGACCGGCCGCACCCATCAGCTTCGCGTCCATTGCGCCGAAATGGGCTGGCCGATCCTGGGCGATTCAATCTACGGAACCGCACCTCGCTCGGGCGGACCCGGACTGCAACTGCATGCTCGCGAGATCGTCGTGCCGCTCTACAAGAACCGCGCGCCCATCCGTGTGACCGCACCGGTGCCGCCGCACATGCGCGAGCGGCTAGCAGCATGCGGATGGCCAGGTGAGAGGGCATAGAGCACCCCCACTTTATGCCGCCAGCAAATATCTGCCGTCGTGGGCGGACATTTTCAGCTTGAGAATCCGTCCCGGCTCGGACGCGGTCGCGAGCTTGACCGGCAGGAAATGCTCGGTACGGGCGATCTCATGGGATTCCGTGAGCACGCTTCGTATCGTGCCGACTTCGACGTCGAGACGTGTCCGCATCGCCGTCGCGCCGCGCTCGCGCAGCCGCTTGGCGCGCTCCTTCACGATCGCGCGGGAAAGCTGCGGCATGCGCGCGGCTGGCGTCCCGGGCCGCGCCGAGAACGGAAAAACATGCAAGTGCGTCAGGCCGCATTCCTCCACGAGATCGAGCGAGCGCTGAAACATCGCCTCGGTTTCGGTCGGAAAGCCGGCGATCAGATCGGCGCCGAACACGATGTCCGGCCGCAGGCGCCGCACCTGATCGCAAAATGCGACGGCGTCGCCGCGCAGATGACGCCGCTTCATGCGCTTGAGGATGAGATCGTCACCGGCCTGGAGCGAGAGATGCAGATGCGGCATCAGCCGCGCCTCGTACGCCAAGGCGTCCAACAGATCGCGGTCGGCCTCGACCGAGTCGATCGACGACAAGCGCAGCCGCTTGAGTTCCGGCACATGCTTGAGGATCTGCTTCACCAGGGTGCCGAGCCTGGGCGCGCCCGGCAGATCGGCGCCGTAGCTCGTGATGTCGACCCCGGTGAGCACGACCTCGCAATAGCCATTGGCGACCAGACGGCGCACGTCCTCGACCACGGCGCCCATCGCCACCGAGCGGGAATTGCCGCGGCCGTAGGGGATGATGCAGAACGTGCAGCGATGATCGCAGCCATTCTGCACCTGGACGAAGGCGCGGGTGCGGCCGGCGAAGGCATCGACGAGATGCGCGGCAGTTTCCTTGACAGCCATGATGTCGTTGACGATCGCCTTCGGCGCGTCGTCGAGGCCGAACCCGGCGCGCGCCTGCGCCCAACCGGCCGCGCTGAGCTTCTCGCCATTGCCGAGAACCTGATCGGCTTCGCCCATGGCGACGAAGGTCTGCGGCTCGGTTTGCGCCGCGCAGCCGGTGACGACAATTTTTACCTGCGGCCGTTCCCGCCGCAGTGCGCGAATGGTCTGACGCGCCTGGCGCACCGCTTCCGCCGTCACCGCGCAGGTATTGACCACGACGGTTTCGGAAAAACCGGCGCGCTCCGCTTCGCGGCGGATCACTTCGGACTCGGCGACATTGAGCCGGCAGCCGAAGGTGACGACCTCGACGCTCATCACGCCGCTCCCGCGCTGGCGAGTGGCGCGGCGTCGAAGCGACCCTTGTGCTCGTATTCGACCGGGCCGGTCATCAGCACGTGATCGTCAGCCTCGCGCCATTCGATCGAGAGATCACCGCCCGGCAGCGTGACCGTCACCTTGCGGCCAGTGCGGCCGAGGCGCGCCGCAGCGACGGCGGCGGCGCAGGCCGCTGAACCGCAGGCTTGCGTCAAGCCGGCGCCGCGCTCCCAGGTGCGGATCACCACATGGTCGCGCGACGGCGTCGCGGCCAGCGTGATGTTGGCGCGTTCGGGAAACAACGGATCGTGCTCGAGCCGCGGACCGATTTTGCGGAGATCGTAAATATCAGGGTCCTCGACCCAGAAGATCGCGTGGGGATTGCCCATGTTCACGGCGGAAGGGGAACGCAGGCTCGGCACGTCGGAGAACGTGAGGTCGATGGCGCGCGTATCGGGCATCTCGCGCGACAGCGGGATTTCGTCCCAGCGAAAACGCGGCGGCCCCATATCCACCGTGTAAAGATTATCGCCCGCCTTCCAACACGGAATAAGCCCGGCTCGGGTCTCAAAGCGCAGTTTGGAGCTGCCGGTTTCGGCGCTGACCAGCGCCGCCACGCAACGCATGCCGTTGCCGCATGCGCCCGCCTCCGACCCGTCGTTGTTGTAGATACGGATCGAAGCGTCGGTGCCGCCGCCGGCGGGATAAAGCGCCATGAGCTGGTCGTAGGGCTCCTGTCGCGCCGCCGCTTGCGCTTCGGCCGCGCTGATCGGGCCCGGAGCAAGGCGCAAATCGACGATCACGATCTCGTTGCCGAGGCCGTTCATCTTGACGAAATCCCGATTCGCCAGCGTACTCATGACAAGGTCCGAATGTGTGCGAGTTATATGAGGAATGGAACGCCAAACGCCAGTGCGTTGACGGCAAATTGGGCACGGCAGGTGCGGCCCGCTGTGCTACGCTTGATCGGGGACGAACGGATCACGAGGCGAGAGCGCGAGGCCCTGAGCGCGGCGCCGACTTAAGGAGAGTCTGATGTTCCTCCGCTTTGCGCTGTGCGTCGGCGCTGCCGCATTGGCGATCGCCGGATCGCAGCCGTCCTGGGCGCAATCGCCGCCGATCACCCAGATCAAGCCTGACGCTCCCGCAGAGACCGCTCCGGCGCAGCCTGGCGCCGGATTCGCCGAGGACACCACGTTGACGGCGCAGACCATGGTCTTCGTTAAGGGCAGCGGCACCTGGGACAATGCCTTCGAGACCATCACTGGCGCCTTCAAGAAGCTCAAGGCCTATACCGACAAGGAGGGTCTCAAGCTCGACGGCCTGCCAATGACCATCTTCACGTCGACGGACGACACCGGCTTCCAGTACGAGGCGGCGCTGCCGATCACCGATCAACCGAAAACACCGCCGCGCGGCGACATCAGCCTCGGCCAGTCACCCGAAGGCCATGCGCTGAAATTCGTGCATCACGGCTCTTATGACGACCTGGACAATACCTACGAGGCGATCACCAATTATCTCGACGACAATCGGCTCGAGGCCAAGGACATGTTCATAGAGCAATACGTGACCGATCCGCTGACCAGCGACGCGAGCAAGCTCACGGTCAATGTTTTCGTCCTGATCAAATAGTGGCGTCGTTGCGAGAAGCGAAGCGACGCGCTCCGCTCGCAAGACGAACACCGGTCACAATTGCCATGATTGCCCGGGCCGCATTGTGCGGAATCGCTCGGGGTGAATGCCGGCGGCTTTGAGAGCTTCGTCGAGCGCAATGAGTGGCGCATTAATCGCTTCGTCGGTGAGCTGGAACGTGCCCCAATGGTGGGCAAGCGCGAACTCGGCGCCGCAATCAAGAAATGCCTGCACCGACTCGGCCGGATTCATGTGCTGGTCACGCATGAACCAGCGCGGCTCGTAGGCGCCAATCGGCAGTATCGCGAGCCTGAATGGTCCGTGACGTTCACCTGCGCCGTGGAAATGCCGCCCCTCGCCGTAACCGGAATCGCCGACGAAATAGATGCGGCCGCCCGGCGCATCGATGACGAAAGACGCCCATAGCGACATGTTGCGGTCGGACAGGTTGCGCGCCGACCAATGCCGCGTCGGCACCAGCGTCACCGAGACGCCTCCGCCGAGATCGACCCGATCCCCCCAGTCATAGGCTTCGGCCGCGACCGCCGGATCGTGCCGACGCATGATCGCGTCGTTGCCGAGCGGCGTGATGACGCGCGGACGATGCGCGACGGCAAGCTGCGACAGCGTGGCGACATCGAGATGATCGTAATGGGCGTGCGTGACCAGCACGGCATCGATCGCCGGCAAATCCGCGAAGGCAACGCCGGGATCGTTGACGCGTTTTGGCCCTACATGCCGGAACGGCGACGCGCGCTTCGACCAGACCGGATCGAGCAGGATGTTGAGTCCCGCAGTCTGAACGAGCCAACTGGCGTGACCGATATAAGTGATGCGCCAGAGCGCGCCCTCGACCCGCGGCGGCGGATGATCGACATGGGGCGACGGCGCCCAATCCGGCCATTTTGCCCTGGTGCCGCGCCGGCGGCGGTCGAAGATCCAGCGCAGCAGATCCCATCGGCTTCGCGGCGGCACACCGTGCGGGTCGAAAAAACGCTCGCCGTCGAAGTGATCTGAGACCGGACCGTCGTAATAGCGCGACATCCACCCTGTATTATACGATTTTCGGCGCGGGCGGGCCCGCGCGCCGGCACGGTTGACGGGTGCGGGCTCGGCCCCTATTTTCCGCCTGCTCTCGCAAGAGAACGAATTTGCTTTCGCCGACCGGCTCCGAAGGCCGGAGGTCACCGCCCGACAGCGCGATGCGCCCTCGGGCGACACACGTCATTGCCGGGCCGCCCCAGCAATGACGAACGAACAAGGACGATCATGTTCGAAAGTCTGTCCGAACGGCTGAATGGGGTTCTCGACCAGCTGACCCGGCGCGGAGCGTTGTCGGAGGCCGACGTCGACGAGGCCATGCGCGAGGTGCGCCGATCGCTGCTCGAAGCCGATGTCGCGCTCGACGTTGCCCGGGCCTTCGTCGAAGAGGTGAAAAAGCGTTCCGTCGGTGTCGACGTTATCAAGTCGGTGACGCCCGGCCAGATGGTCGTGAAGATCGTGCACGACCAGTTGATCGAGATGCTCGGCGCCGATCCCCAGCCGATCGATCTCAATGCGCCCGCACCCGTCGTGATCATGATGGTCGGGCTGCAAGGCTCGGGCAAAACCACGACGACTGCCAAGATCGCAAAGCGGCTCACCGACACCGCCAAGCGCAAGATTCTGATGGCGTCGCTCGATACCCGCCGCCCCGCCGCCATGGAGCAGCTCGCAGTGCTCGGCCGCCAAGTGCAAGTGGACACGCTCCCGGTCGTCGCCGGCCAGACGCCAGTGCAGATCGCCAACCGCGCCGTGCAGGCGGCCAAGCTCAGCGGCTATGATGCCGTGCTGCTCGACACCGCCGGCCGCATCACCCTCGACGAGGAGATGATGGCGGAGGCGGCCGAAGTGCGACGCGCCGCCAATCCGCACGAGGTTCTGCTCGTCGCCGACGCGCTCACGGGCCAGGACGCGGTTAATCTCGCGCGCTCTTTCGACGAGCGTGTCGGCCTGACCGGCATTGTGCTGACCCGCATTGACGGCGACGGCCGCGGCGGGGCCGCACTCTCGATGCGCGCCGTTACCGGCAAGCCGATCAAGCTCATCGGCACCGGCGAGAAGCTCGACGCCATCGAGGACTTTTATCCGGCGCGCATCGCCGACCGCATCCTCGGCATGGGCGACATCGTCTCGCTGGTCGAGAAGGCGGCGGCCACCATCGATGCCGAGAAGGCGGCGCGCGTCGCCGAGAAGATGCGCAAAGGCGCCTTCGATCTCGCCGACCTGCGTGAGCAGCTGATGCAGATGCAGCAGATGGGCGGCATGAGCGGGTTGATGTCGATGCTGCCGGGCATTGCCAAGATCAAGAACCAGCTCGCTGAGCGCAACCTCGACGAAAAGGTGCTCAAGCGGCAGATGGCGATCATCGATTCGATGACGCCGCAGGAACGGCGCAATCCCGACGTGCTCAAGGCGAGCCGCAAGCGGCGCATCGCCGCCGGCTCCGGCACCAGGCCCGAGGACATCAATCGGCTCCTGAAAATGCACCGCACCATGGCGGACGTGATGAAGGCCATGGGCGGCGCCAAGCGCGGGCCGATGGCCGGATTGGCCAACATGCTCGGCCTCGGCAGCGGCATGCCGAGCCCGGAGCAGATGGCCGAGCTCGCCAAAAAAATGCCCGGCGGGCTGCCGGGCGGACTACCCGGGACACCGAGCCTGCCGCCGAATTTCCCCGGCCTGCCGGGCGCGTTGCCGGGCGGGCTTCCGGGTCTCGGTCCGAAATTACCGGGCGGGTTTCCTGGGCTTCCAGGCTTGGGGAAGAAGAAGTGAGGAAATTAGTTTCATCCTGCCCCGCGAAGCGGGGGCGGATAATTCAACCTATGAAAGGAACCTGAATGTCTCTCGTTATCCGTATGGCGCGCGCTGGCACCAAGAAGCGGCCGTTTTATCACATTGTCGTTGCCGACAGCCGGTCGCCGCGCGACGGGCGTTTCATCGAGCGCATCGGCTATTTCAATCCGCTGTTGCCCAAGGACAAGACCGAACGGCTGAAGCTCGACCTGGACAAGGTGAAGGCCTGGATGACCAAGGGCGCGCAACCGTCGGACCGCGTCATGCGCTTCCTCGACGCCGCCGGAATCCTGAAGCGGCCGAAGCGCAACAATCCGGAAAAGGCCGTGCCGCGCAAGGAACGCAAGGCGAAGGAAGAGGCGGCCAAGGCCGCCGCGGCAGCAGCTCCGGCGGTCGGCGCAACGCCTGCGGCAGCGCCGGCGAGCTAACGGGCATGATCGATGGCAGGCGGCGCGCGCATCTGCCTCGGACAAATCGGTGCCGCCCATGGTGTGCGTGGCGAGGTGCGCCTGCATTCATTCACGTCCGATCCCGGAGCGATCGCAAGCTACGGGCCGCTTGAAAGCGATGACGGCCGCGTCTTCGAGATCGAGGCGCTGCGGCCGGCGAAAAATCATCTGGTGGCGAAGCTCGCCGGCATCGCCAATCGCAGCGCCGCCGAGCAACTGACCAATATCAAGCTCTACGTGCCGCGCGAACGCCTGCCGGAGCCCGAGGCGGCCGACGAGTTCTATCATGCCGACCTGATCGGCCTCTCTGTCGTCAACCGCGCCGGCGAGAAGCTCGGCACCGTGGTGGCGATCCAGAATTTCGGTGCCGGCGATCTGATCGAAGTTCGTCCGGACTGTGGCGGCAATACCGAGATGGTGCCGTTCGACGCGACCAACGTGCCAGCCGTCGATATCGCCGCCGGACACATCGTGGTCGATCCGCCGGCCGGATCGTTCAAGACGGAGTGAGTCCGCAGCTCATGTGGCGCGCCAGCGTTCTCACGATCTTCCCGGAAATGTTTCCCGGACCGTTGGGCTTGAGTCTTGCCGGCAAGGCGCTGGCGGGGGGTGCGTGGTCGCTCGACGTCGTCGATATTCGCGACTTTGCCACCGACAGGCACCGCACCGTCGACGACACGCCGGCCGGCGGCGGGCCCGGCATGGTGATGAAAGCAGACGTCCTCGCCCGCGCCATTGATGCCGCGGGGGCCGACACACGCCCGCGCCTCTTGATGTCGCCGCGCGGTACGCCGCTCACCCAGGCTCGTGTCGAAGCACTGATCGCCGGCCCCGGCGCCGTCATGGTCTGCGGCCGTTTCGAAGGCGTGGACGAGCGGGTGATCGCCGCGCGCAACCTCGAAGAGGTTTCAGTCGGCGACTACGTGCTCTCTGGCGGCGAGCTTGCGGCGATGGCGCTGATTGACGCCTGCGTGCGCCTCATCCCCGGCGTGATGGGCAAGCCGGCTTCCGGGACCGAGGAAAGCTTCACGGACGGCCTGTTGGAATATCCGCACTATACTCGGCCGCAGCTTTGGGATGGCCGGCCGATCCCAGACGTGCTCACGTCTGGCGACCACGGCAAAATCGCCGCTTGGCGGCAGGCCGAGGCGGAAAGGCTCACCAAGGAACGCCGGCCTGACCTCTGGGCAGCCTTTTTGCAGCGTTTGCGAGGCCAGTCCCGCACCGGATGACGACAGGGTGACAAACCTTGCCGGGTAGCGTAGAAGCTCGCCCAACCCGATGAACCCCCGGTCGAAGCCGCGCAGGCGATGCGCCGCCGATGGAGAATTTGCCATGAACCTCCTCAAACAGCTCGAACAGGAACAGGTGACGAAGCTCACCGCCGGCAAGAAAATCCCGGACTTCGAGCCGGGCGACACGGTGATCGTCAACGTCAAGATCGTCGAAGGCGAGCGCAGCCGCGTCCAGGCCTATGAGGGCGTTTGCATCGGCCGCGCCGGCGCCGGACTCAACGAGAACTTCACCGTGCGCAAGATTTCGTACGGCGAGGGCGTCGAGCGCGTCTTCCCGCTCTACTCGCCGATGATCGACTCCATCGAGGTCGTGCGCAAAGGCAAGGTGCGCCGCGCCAAGCTTTATTACCTGCGCGGACGGCGCGGCAAATCGGCCCGCATCACCGAAAAGGTCGATCATACCCAGGCGGACGCCGCCGAAGAGAAGGCGGCGGAGTAGCGCCGCCAGGCCGGGCTCGCGCGCGCTATTCGAGCTCGACGGTCTTGAAATCCGCCGGCAGCACGACTTCGAGCACCTCGCAATCGTCCGAATAATCCAGCACGACGTGCTCGATGCGCGGCGGCTGGATCCAGCAGCTTCCGGCCCGCATCACGATCGCGCCCTGGCCTTCCAGCTCGGTCTTGATCCAGCCCTTGAGCACATAGACCATCTGAAAATCGACGTCGTGATAGTGGCGCTTCGAGACCTCTTCGGGGCGGCACGGCGGCACGAAGCGGATCACGTGCGCCTGCACCATTCCATTCGTCGCCTTGTTGAAGCCGAAGTCGCGGTATTTGGCGTAACGGCGCAGCCCCGCATCGAAATCGTCTTCGCGATGGTGGCTGACCGCGAATTTTTGCTTCGGCCGCGCCTTCGCTTTGGCTTTGGTCGCCGCCAACGCACGGCGGCGGCTTGATCCGCTTCGATTGACGCCGCGCGCGGACGTTTTGGTTTTCGCTTTTGGTTTGGACATGTGAACCACTCCCTTTAGCCGCGATCCCCTCCCGCAAGGAGGTGTAATTGTCATCTAGCGCATCCAGAGCGTCTTTGAGGCAAGACGCGCTCCCTCCGCCAAAGCAGAAAGCTTTGCCCAGACGAGATCGTCGTGGACGCGCGTGCCAAGCCCGCAATCGGTGCCCGCGATCACGTTCTCGCGCCCAACCGCATCGGTGAAATTTCGAATCCGCTCCGCGACAAGCTCGGGATGCTCGACAAGGTTGGTCGCATGGCTGACCACGCCCGGAATGATGATCTTGCCCGCCGGCAGTTTGACATCTTTCCACACCGTCCATTCGTGCTGGTGCCGCACGTTGCCGGCCTCGAAGCTGTAGGCTTGCGTGCGCACCTGGAGCACGAGATCGATGATCTCCTTCAGCGGCAGGTCGTGGGTGTGCGCGCCGTGCCAACTGCCCCAGCAGAAATGCAGGCGCACGCGATCTTCAGGAAGCCCCGCAAGCGCATGATTGAGCGCATCGATGCGGATTTTCAGATAGCGGCGATAGTCTTGAATCGTCGGCTTGGGCCTGATCATATCCCATGAGGTGACAACGCCGGGATCGTCGATCTGGAGAATGAAGCCCGCGTCCACCACCGCGCGATATTCCTCGCGCATGGCTTCGGCGAGCGCGAACACGAATTCCTCATCCTTGCCGTAGTATTCATCGAAGAAGAAGTGATCGAGCCATCCCGGTGCATAGACGCAGATGAAGGCTTCCTCGGCGCCCTTGGTGGCCCTGAGCGCATCTTTGAAAACTTCGATCTCGCGCCGGATCGCGTCCGTAGCCCGGCCCTTGATCGGTCCGGTTACGATCGTCTTGCGCTTCGACGGGAAAAACCGGGGCTCCTCGCCGGGCACGCAGAACGCGGTACCGACGCGGTCCATGTCGGCATAGAGTTTCGGAAAAACGTCTCGTTCGCGGGCGCCCTCGCGCGACGATCCGCGCTCGCCCGGCTTGAGTTCGCGGCTCGATATGCCGCTGAATTGCTGCGCGTAATAGGGAAAGTTCCGGCCGTTCCAGAATTCGCCG
>DATJYT010000284.1:0-2078 GCA_035499475.1 Xanthobacteraceae bacterium
GCCGCCGGGGTGTCGCCGGAAAGCGGGCCGAACTTCAGTTCCGTCCTGAAGGACGTCGTCAATGCGGTAACCGAAGCCGCAAAAAAATCCGACGCGCAGGCCCAGGCCGTGGCCACCGGCAAGGCCAACATGATCGACGTCGTGACCGCGGTCGCGGAAACCGAAACCGCCGTGCAAACGATGGTTTCGGTGCGGGACAAGGTGATCGCGGCCTACGAGGACATCTTGAAAATGCCGATCTGACGGCTTGCTGAAGTGGCGCGCGATTTAAGCCAGGAGAGAGCATGACGGGACCGGAAGTGCTGGACGTGGCGCGCGACGCGATCGAGACGCTGATCATCGTGTCGGCGCCGTTGATGCTGGTTGGGCTCGTCGTCGGCGTTGTCGTCTCGTTGGTCCAGGCGCTCACGCAAATCCAGGAAACGACCCTCGTCTTCGTTCCGAAAATCCTCGCCATTTTCCTCGCCATGCTGATTGCGCTGCCGTTCATGGCGGACGCGCTGCACAGCAATTTCCTCCGCCTCGCCGCCCATATCGCCAACGGCTGATCGGGGTCCGGCGGTGCACATCGACGTATCCTTTCTTCCCGCGCTCGGTGCGGCCTTCCTGCTGATCTTCGCGCGGACCGGAACGATGGCGATGCTGCTGCCCGGGCTCGGCGAGCAGAGCGTGTCGGCGCGGCTGCGGCTGACCGTGGCGCTTGTGCTTGCCGCCGTGCTGCTGCCGCTGCATCGCAATGCCTATCCGATCAACACCGCCGCGCTCGGTCCCGCGATCGTGATGCTGATCGAGGAGATCATGATCGGCGCGGTGCTGGGTCTTACCGCGCGGCTCACCATCTCGGCGCTCGAAGTGGCGGGCTCGGTCATTGCCCAGCAGCTCGGCCTCGGCTTCGTCACGGCGGTCGATCCGACGCAAGGCGAGCAGGGTGTGATCGTCGGCAATTTCCTGACCATGCTCGGCCTGACGCTGTTCTTCGCCACCGACATGCATCACCTCGTCATTGCCGCGCTCAACTCGAGCTACGATCTGTTCGAGCCGGGAGAGGTGCCCGCGGTCGGCGACGTTGCGGCGCTCGTCACCAAGACTGCAGCGGGGGCGTTTCGCATCGGCATCCAGCTTTCGGCGCCGTTTCTCGCCTTCGGACTGCTTTTCAACATCGGGCTTGGTGTGCTGTCACGCCTGATGCCGCAGATGCAGGTCTTTTTTGTCGCGCTCCCCGCCTCGATCCTTATCGGGCTTTTGTTTCTGCTGCTGGTGCTGGGGACGATGATGGGCTTGTTCCTCGATTATGTCGGCGGCGTGCTGCACGAACTCGCCCCGCACGCGTGAGCGATCGCGATGGCCGAAGAGCGCGACGAAAGCGAACACACAGAAGACCCGACCCCCAAGCGCCTTGATGAAGCGATCAAGCGGGGCGACGTTGTCAAAAGCATCGAGGTCAGCACCTGGTTCACGATCGCCGGCGGCGCCATGGTCCTGATGGTGTTTGCTTCGCCGATGGCGGCCGATCTTCAAACGAGTCTGCGCGGCGTCATTGCGCACGCCGCCGAAATACCCACAGACGGTCCCGCGGTCGCCGGTCTCGCCAGGAAGCTCGCCATCGATGCTGTTACGGCGCTCGGTATTCCGCTTCTCTTGCTGGCGCTGGCGGCGTTTGCCGGGACGGTGATCCAGCATCCGCTCTCGTTTTCGATCGAGCCAATCATCCCGCATCTGTCGAAGATTTCGCCCGCGGCCGGATTGCAACGGCTGTTTTCCAAGCAGGCGCTGGCCAACTTCGCCAAGGGTCTCGTCAAGCTGGCGATCTTCGGCTCGGTGATCGTGGCGTTGCTGTGGCCGCAGCGGTATCGTTTGGCGAACCTGGTCGCCGCCGATCCGGTCGCGATCCTGCCGGTCACCAAGTCGCTTGCCATGCGGATGCTTGGCACGGTCGTCGCCATTCTGGCGGTCGTGGCGGCGGCCGACTACCTGTTCCAGTACCGGCAGTGGTACGAGCGCCAGAAAATGTCGGTGCGGGAAATGAAGGAGGAGTTCCGCCAGACCGAGGGCGATCCGATCGTCAAAGGCAAGTTGCG
>DATJYT010000285.1:0-8018 GCA_035499475.1 Xanthobacteraceae bacterium
TCGGCGAGGGCCCGCGCCTCGATCCGCTTGATCAGGTGTCCGAGCACATCATCGAAGACGTCGATCTGCTGATCGTTGAGCCGGTCGGCATCGGCGACGAAAAGATCGGTGATGCGCCGCAGCGCATCGATACGCTTGTCCTTCGAGCCGCTCTGGATCGCGTCCTCCAGTTCGGCGATGAGCGATTGGCCCGGATCCATCCTGTCCATCCTGGACGGCAGGCTCGGCCGAGCCCGCAAGCGCAGCGCAAATTCCGCCCTTTGGCGAATGCTTTGTCCGCGATCGTGATTGTGACTATGGCTGCCCAACAAAGTCTTAAAACGCCTTAGTAATGCGTTATCTAGGTGCGTCGCGGGAATTAAGTCCTAGAACCGCGGATCTATTTGGCGGGCATCACAGCCGCTGGATCAAACTCCATTGTTACATGGGTGGGCTGCGAGGCGACGCGTTTGAGCCAGTCAAGCACGGCCGGGAAGGCGGTGAGGTCGAAGTCGCACAGATGCGCCACGTGGGTATAGGCATAGAGCGCAATGTCCGCGATCGTGTAACGGCCGGCGGCGAAGAAGTCGTGGCTCGCAAGATGCTTCTCCATCACGCCGAGCGCGCGATGGCCTTCTTCCATCCAATCCTCGAAGGCATGCTGCTGCAAGTCGCGGCCGCCCTTGACCAAGGTCAGCCAAAAGTACGCCGCGCCGAGATTGGGCTCGAGGCTGTGCTGCTCGAAGAACATCCATTGCAAGGCATCGGCGCGGTCGAAGCGATCATCGGGCGCCAGCGGCGTGCCGCCGGCGATGTACCACAGGATGGCATTCGACTCGGCAAGGTAGCGGCCGGGCGCGACTTCGAGCAGGGGCACCTGGCCGTTCGGATTTTTCGACAGGAATTCGGGCGTGTGACTCTCGCCCTTGAGAATGTCGACCTCGATCAACCGATAGGGGATGCGCAGCTGCGCCAAGGCGAGCCGCGCCTTGTAGCTGTTACCCGAACGCTGCATCGAGTAGAGCGTGAACATCGCCGTTCCCGGATCGGCCCAGCGACGAAATTCGCTGGCCAGCACATTCTAGCGCATTGAAGGCGGCCATGTCGTGACCGCGCCGCGCCGGTTAATACGGTTGCGGCCCGAGAAAATCCTGCCGCGGGCCGGGCCGTCGGGGAATGATGTGGTGTGTACCGGCTCTTATTTCGAACGTTCATGCTGCTTTTTGAACGTTCATGCTGCGAAATCCGCGGCGGCGGTATGGCCGTTAAGCCGGTATTAGAACAAGCCCTCGACCATGCGCGCCCAAGCAACCAGGCTCGCACTCATGTCGACCATTGCACCATCCTGGCGCGACCCCGGCGTCGCATCCCTCAAGGCGCCTACGCCGCCCGATGAGGCATCGCGGCTGCGGTTTTATTTGCTGCGCGGCGGCGAAGCGGCGGCGCTGGTCGCCTTTCTCAGCTTCTGCGTGATGTGGGTGCAGTGGCAGCTCACCTCACCGGGATTTTACAACATATCGGGCGATTTCACCGGCTTCTGGACTGCGGGGGAACTGGCGCTGGAAGGCCACGCCTCCGACGCCTATCGGGAGATGCCGCATTTCTTCAAGGAGCTGGCGCTGCACGGCGACACCACCCGGCTCTACATCGCATTCTTTTACCCGCCGCTGTTTCTGCTGCTGTGCACCGGCTTTGCGTTGCTCAGCTATTTTCCGGCGCTCTGCTTGTGGCTTGCATCCACGTGCGCCTGTTACGCGGCGGCGCTGCGCGCTTTGCTGCCGAAAACCTCGCGCGATGGCGCGCACGTCTGGGTCCTGTTCCTCGGCTATCCGGCCGTGATGGTGAATGTGGGCTTCGGACAAAATAGCTTCCTGAGCACGGCGTTGCTGGGCGGCGCAGCCGTCTGGCTCGACGAGCGGCCAGAACTCGCCGGACTTTGTTTCGGCTGCCTCGCCTATAAGCCGCAGCTTGGCATCATCGTGCCGCTGGCGCTGGCGGTCACAGGGCGCTGGCGCACTTTCGCCGTCGCGACCGCGACCGTCCTGGTGCTGGCCGCCGTATCGACCTTGGTGCTCGGAACGGACGTCTGGCCGGCATTTATCGCCGATATGGGGGTGGCCCGACACAATTGGATGGAAGCCCCGGATCACAGGTTTCTCGCGTTTCTGATCACCATCTTTGGCGTGCTGCGCCTACACGATGAACCTTTATGGGTGGCCTATGCGGCGCAAGCCGCCGTGACGGTGACGGCTGTCTTGCTGCTGGTCGGCGCGCTTTTGCGACGGCCGCCGGGGGTGCGGTCGGGGAAGGCGGAGGGCGCGGCCATCGCGGCCTGCGTGCCGCTGTGTTCGCCGTTCATGCTGGAATACGATCTGCTTGTTCTCGCGGTGCCGATGGCCTGGCTTCTCGGTGAAGCGTTGCGCACGGGGTTCCGGCGTGGCGAAGGACTGGCTTTGGTGGCCGCCTATCTTGCTCCCGTCGCATTCAAGATCACGGCGTTCGACAATGCGTTCAAGTCAGGCGTTATCGCCGTCATAACGCTGTTGTTCATCGTGGTGTTGCGGCGGATGACACGTCCGGGCGAGCCTTGTACTGCGGCTGCGCCTCAGGTCCGCGTCACTTCAGCGCTGGGCGAGGCCGCGGAAATAACGGTAGGGAAACCGGCGTAGACGCCTTGATCGTCCGGTATCGGCCGCGGCGCCTTGGTGACATTGCGCCATGTGAAAATCGACGTGGCGGTGTAGTTCCAGATCGCGCTCACAAAAATCCCCGCGGCGCCGGCCAGCCACCACGCATGATCGCGCTGAAACAGTACGACGGCTATGCCGACATTGGCGGCGGCGCCAATGGCGCAAACGGCGGAAAAGCTCAGAAGCCCGCGCAGGATCGGCCAGAACCCCCTCAGCCGCATGTCGCGATAGGTCAAGAGGTTGTTGAGAAAGAAGTTGAACGTCATGGCGATGACGGCGGCGCATGAATCCGCGACCACGAATGAAATGCCGATGCCGCGATTAAGCGTGGCGAGCGCGGTCATATGGACGATCAATCCCACGCCGCCGACGCACGCGAACATCATGAAGCGCAGTGGAACGATATGTCCGATCACCTTGTCGATCAAAAGCGCCAAGTAGTCCAAGACGGCGATGGAATCGAGCTTGCTCTCGCCGCGGAGGCGCTGCCGGAACGTATAGGGGATCTCCCTAACACGCAGCCGCGGCTGCGCCGAGAGCAGAATGTCGAGAAGGATCTTGTAGCCCTGGTTTGAAAGCTGTCGCACGGCGCGGTCGAAAGCGTCGCGCCGGATCATGAAGAACCCGCTCATCGGATCGGTCAGTTGCGAGCGCAAGATCATATCGGCGAGCGTGGTGGCGACGCGGCTGAAAAAGAGGCGGCTCTTCGCCCAGTCGCCGACGCCGCCCGCCGCCATGTAACGCGAGGCGACGACGAGCTCGCATTCGCCGCCGCGCAGCTCTTCGAGCATGTCCGGAAGCAGAGCTTCGTCGTGCTGCAAATCGCAGTCCATCACCGCGACGACGGGCGAGCTGGTGGCGAGGATGCCTTCGACGACGGCTGAGGCCAGTCCACGCCGACCGATTCGCTGAAGGGAACGGACCCGGGGGTCGGTGCGGCTGAGCTCATGCAACACGTCGAGAGTGCCGTCGGGCGAATCGTCGTCGACGAACATGACCTCCCAGGCGAAGCCGTCGAGGCAGCGGTCAAGCCGCCGCACCAGCTCGCGGACATTGTCGCGTTCGTTGAACGTCGGAACAACAATGGAGAGGACAGGAGCGCGGGCGCCGGCGTCACCGGATCGTTTATCTTCAAGCGCGAGGGTCATTTCGATCTTTTTGACGGCGCCCGGTTCGAACACGGCGCTAAGCACATTGTGCCGGGAGCGTTGAACACCGGGTTAATCGTCCGACTCCATCAACTTGAGTCGTTTTTGAAACCGTCGGTAAACTATTCGCCGGCGAAACCGGGAACCATCGCACGCGTCGATGACGTAACGGGTCGCCCGACCAGGAACGCAATTCTGCCGGCGGCGGCGAAGCAAGAAACAGCGACAACGATGCCGGCCATCACATCGATGAAAAAATGCGAACCGTCGATTGGCGTGGCGGCGAGCATCGCTAGGTCGAGGGTGAGGATCACCCAGCGCAGGATCGGAATCGGCCAGAGTGCGATGATCAGGATCACCGCGAGCGCAGCGTGCAGGCTGGGAAAGGAGATGATTCCTTCCGCGCCGGTTGCCGTCAGCATTCGGAAGCTGCCGTCGCGTAGGCCGTAAAACACCGGCCAGCTCGTACTGACGACCGGCGTCAGGTGCGGCGAATCGGCGGCGGTCATACCATAAAAGGGCCACGCGCCTTCGGCCGGCAGCAGCCCGGAAATCGCGATCGTCACCAGCGCGGCAAGGACGAAGGTCAGCGTATAAACGCGCAGCCGGAGCAGCCGGCCGGTAAACGCGAGGCAAAGAACGGCTGTGGTCATCTGCAGAGTGAGCGACAGATAGATCAGAGCTAATATCTTGTGGCTGACCGGAAACGCGTTCATCCAGGCCAGGAGCGCGCGCCAATCCAGTCCGAACCCATGATCGACGGCGGCGAAGACGTGATCCTGCAGCGGCAGATTTGCTGAGGCGACCAGATACGAGAGTGGCGCTCCGACCGCGGCGAATGCGACCACCTGCGCGGTATTTTCCAGTCCTGACGCCAGCCGAGCGTCTGCCCGTACACGGAGGTAGAACCAAGCCAGGACCGTCAGCATCAGGACCGCCGTCATCGGTGCGGCGAAGCTGCGCCAGTCGACATAGAACCTGCTGAAGACCGGTGCCGCCAGGACGACAGCGGCCACCGCCGCAATCAAGGCCCAGATCAGTCGATCGAGTCGCCGCAGTGTGGGGCCGATGTCGTGCACCGGAGCCATTATGGTTTCCCATCGGATGGATATTCCGGGCATTAGGCCAGCGGGGCCTTAACGGAGCGTTGCGCCGGTCGGAGAGCCGTTTTGGGGCGCTCTCGGCGATCACAAAATTACGACTGGAACGCGAGCCTTTTATTCTTGCCTGGGCGCGGCGGGGGCTTTAGGAAGCACGCGCCCCGCCGTCGGATCAATCGCCGGGAGCAGTCGGAGAAACGCAAATGGCCTTCATTGCGGACCAGATCATGCGCATCAAGCCGTCAGCGACGATCGCTGTTACGGACAAAGCGCGTGCGCTCAAGGCTGCTGGCCGCGATGTCATCGGCCTCGGTGCCGGCGAGCCCGATTTCGACACTCCCGAAAACATCAAAGAAGCCGCGATCAAGGCGATCCGCGACGGCAAGGCGTCGAAGTACACGGCTGTCGACGGCATCGCCGAACTCAAGGCCGCGGTCGCGCGCAAGTTCAAGCGCGAGAACAAGCTCGACTATAAGCCATCGCAGATCATCATCGGCACCGGCGGCAAGCAGGTGCTCTACAACGCGTTGGTCGCGACGCTCAATCCGGGCGACCAGGTCATCATCCCGGCGCCGTTCTGGGTAAGCTATCCCGATATGGTGCTGCTCGCCGGCGGCGAGCCGGTCCCCGTCGTCACCACGATGGAGTCGGGCTACAAGATGAAGACCGAGGCACTCGAGAAGGCGATCACGCCGAAGACCAAGTGGATCATCTTCAATTCGCCGTCGAACCCGACCGGCGCGGCCTATACGCGCGATGAACTCAAGGCCGTCACCGATGTACTGGTTCGCCATCCTCATGTTCACGTCATGGCGGACGATATGTACGAGCACTTGGTCTATGACGACTTCGAATTCTACTCGCCGGCGCAGCTCGAGCCGCGGCTCTACGACCGCACCCTGACGGTGAACGGCGTGTCGAAGGCTTATTGCATGACGGGCTGGCGCATCGGTTATGCTGGCGGCCCGGAGGAACTGATCAAGACCATGGCGATGATCCAATCGCAGTCGACGTCGAACCCGACGGCTGTGGCGCAGTGGGCGGCCGTGGAGGCGCTCAACGGGCCGCAGGATTTCATCGCCAAGCACAACAAGATCTTCAAGGAGCGCCGCGACCTTTGCGTCTCGATGCTGAATCAGGCGAACGGCATCCAGTGCCCGAAGCCGGAGGGCGCATTCTACGTTTATCCGTCCTGCGCCGGGACGATGGGCAAGACCGCCCCGACCGGAAACAAGCTGGCCACCGATGAGGATTTCGTGACCGAGCTGCTCGAGGCGGAGGGCGTCGCGGTGGTGCAGGGCACGCCATTTGGTGTCGGCCCAGCGTTCCGCATCTCCTATGCGACGGCGACGAGCGCGCTGGAGGAGGCCTGCACCCGCATCCAGCGCTTCTGCGGCAATCTGAAATAACGTTCGCGCGTTTGGCGACCCTTCGCCGCAAACAGCATGCGGCTGCGCGGTGGTCGGCTCTACACGGCAATTAAAGGTTCAGAATCAACCCACTATGTCTTCCAATCTCGGCCGGCCTGCCATCGGTCTGCCGCTTTGCGCAACAACGGGACGACAGGCGACGGCGGCTGTGTTCTGGCCTAATATGTGGCGGCAAGGGTCCGATGGATGGGCCGAGTGAGGGGAGCAAGCATATGTTTCGCAGCGTGTTAGGCACTGTTATTGGGGCGATTGCCGTCGCTTCGGCATCCATGACGCCCGCCGAGGCACAGCGCGACCGGGTGCAGGTCGGCACCCTCGAATGCTCTATTTCTTCGAGCATCGGCCTGGTTGTGGGCTCTCAGCGCAACGTGAACTGCCTTTTCAAGGGCAACGGCGCTCCGCCGGAGGCTTATCAGGGAACAATGACGCGAGTCGGCCTCGATATCGGCGTGACGGGCGGCGGAGCAATCATCTGGACCGTGTTCGCCGGAACCAACCGCTATGTCGGCATGCTCGCGGGAACCTATGTGGGGGCGAGCGCCGAAGCCTCGGTGGCCGCCGGTCTCGGCGCCAATGTCCTGCTCGGTGGGTCGGATCGTACCGTAGCGTTGCAACCGGTCTCGGTGCAGGGGCAGGTCGGATTCAATGTCGCCGCCGGGGTGGGCCAACTCGATCTGCATCTGGCCCGCTGACCCGGCTGTCGCTGTCCAAGGCAGTTGAAAATCGGGCGCGGCCCGCGATGTCGCGCCCCTTGACCAGCCCCGCCGACGCCTGAAACGATAGTTTGGTACGGCCCGCGCCGGCACGACGGGTCGCGAGCGGGAGGCGGTCATGGCAACGAATGGCAACAACGGCGGCAGAGCGACCGGTTCTCGCTGCGTCGCGCTGGTCGGTCCGTTCCAAAGCGGCAAGACCACGCTGCTCGAGGCGATCCTCGCCCGCACCGGCGTTATCCCGCGCCAAGGCACCGTTGAGGCCGGCAACACCGTCGGCGACGCCAGCAAGGAAGCCCGCCATCACAAGATGAGCGTCGAGCTTTCCGTCGCCACCACGAACTTCATGGGCGATGCCTACACGTTCCTCGATTGCCCGGGCTCGGTCGAATTCGTTCACGACATGCGCGCCGTGCTGCCGGCGATCGATGCCGCCGTGGTGGTGTGCGAAATGGACGAGAAGAAAGTCCCGCAGCTCCAACTTATCCTGCGCGAGCTCGAGGACAAAAAAATTCCGCGCATCCTGTTCGTCAACAAGATCGACAAGGCTGATGCCGGCGTCCACGACGTGCTCAAGCTCTTGCAGCCGGCTTCGCGCACCAAGCTGATCCTGCGCCAGATTCCGACTTTCTCCGGCGACATCATCAGCGGCTTCGTCGATCTCGCGCTCGAGCGCGCGTTTGTCTATAAGGAGCACGCGGCGTCCGAGGTCGTTCCGCTCGAGGGCGATGCTGCCGATCGCGAAAAGACGGCGCGCTTTTCCATGCTGGAAACGCTCGCCGATCACGACGACGAGCTGATGGAGCAGTTGCTCGAGGACATCCAGCCGCCGCGCGACAAGGTGTTCGACGATCTCACGCGCGAATTGCGAGAAGGGCTGGTCTGCCCCGTTCTGATGGGAACCGCGAGCCGGGCCAACGGTGTGCTGCGCCTCCTTAAGGCGTTGCGTCACGAATCG
>DATJYT010000286.1:0-4187 GCA_035499475.1 Xanthobacteraceae bacterium
CGGTCACTACAATGCGTCGCTGTTTGACATCGTGGATCGAAGATAACGAGCAAGCGCGGCGCGCAAGTCTCAACCGGCCGCCACGCTCGCCGACGCACGCTGCATGCCGAGCGCGAGAATGCGTTGCAGCAGGTCGGGATATTTGATGCCGACGTGCTTTGCCGCCGCGGCAAATTCCTCGCTCTCGGCGATCTCGGGGTTGGGATTGGCCTCGAGAAAATACGGCACGCCGGCGGCGGAGAGGCGAAAATCGATGCGGGCGTAGCCGTCGAGATCGAGCGTGCGGTAGATGCGCTTGGCGGTACGCTGGATGCGCGCGACGAGCTCGGGCGCGAGGTCCTTGGCCGGGCCGTGCAGGATGCGGCGGCGCTCCTGGTAGCCGGTATCGTGCTTGACCTTCTCGGTGGCGATCGGCCAATCGCCCTCGGCCATGTTGCCGAAGGTCAATTCCCACACCGGCAGCACGCGCAGGCGATCGTTGCCGATGACGCCGACATAGATTTCGCGCCCCTCGATGTACTGCTCGGCGATGGCGGCGGTGCCGACCCGCTCGTGAATGAAGCCGACGCGCTCGTTGAGCTTCTCGTCGCTGTCGACGACCGACGCCTGCGAAATGCCGTAGGAGCCGTCCTCGACCAGGCTCTTGACGATCAGCGGCAAGGCGAGCCGCGGCGGACGCCGCACCTTGCGGCCCTTGGGAAAGACCACGAAGGCCGGCACCGGGATGCGGTGATAGTGCACCAGCGTCTTCGACAGGTCCTTGCCGCGCGCCAGCATCAGCCCGCGCGGATTGCAGCCGGTATAGGGCACGTGCATCAGTTCGAGAAAGCTCGCGACGTTCTGGTCGTAGATCGCCTCGCCGCGAAACTGCTCGAGCAGCGTAACCACCACGTCGGGCTTCCAGCCGTCGATCTCGTCGCGGATCGGCTTGAGCTCGTCATGGATGCCGAGCGGCCGGACTTCGTGGCCCGCCGCGCGCAGCGTCTTGACCACGTCGTATTCGGTTTTCCACTCGTTGATTTCCTGCTCGCTGTACCCCTTGGACGAGTCCGGGGGTATCAGGTCCGGGTGAACGAGCACCAGGACGCGAAGCCGCTTCATAGCGCGATCCATCTTCGCCGCGACGGACCAAACAATGCATGCATGGTTTTGGCGGTCAACAGCACAGTCAATTCCATCACAAGTTTTCGCTCCGGACCGACGGCGCGCAATTTGAGCTCGCGGCAGCGCGCGATCATGTCGTCGAGCACCGCGTCGCAGGTGAGCTGATACTCGCCGGTCCACTTGGCGACCAGCTCGCGCACTTTGGTGCGGTGGCGCCGGATGAACGACGACGCGGTCTCGGAGCGGCGGTGCTTCGGGTCGGCCGAGAACAGCCGTTGCAGGTCGCGGTCGTAGGTTTTCGGCGCCTCGACCAGATAAATCGACCGCTTCTTTCTGTAAAATTCGCCGAGCGTCTCGCTGAACTGGCTGAGCGGGTCGACCCGCTCGCGATGGGTGAGGATCGGCCGCTTGTCGGCGATCTCCGCCATCAGCTCGTCGACATATTCGAGCTTCTTGAGCGCCGGCCACCCGGCATAACGCGCGCGCCAGTTCGAGCGCGGCCGCAGCCACACCGCAAACGTCTCGGCGAAGTCCTCGTCGGGATGGCTTTGCGCGTACCACAGCCGCAGGTGCTGGACGAAATTCCGGCTGGCGGGATTCGGCTGATAGTAGTGCGGATAGCGCTTCGAGCTCGGACCGAAGATCTGCTTCCATTTGCGCCGGTGATGAAGCTGGAAGGCGTGAGTCACCACGTGCCCGGCCTCGTGCCGCATGATGCTCATGCACGAGTTCCAGGTGCCGCCCTCGACTTCGAGGATCATCTTCTTCTCAAGCCGCATCAGCCGCGGATGGGTGAGAAAGAACGGAACGGCGATGCCCGGCGTGCTGTCGGGACTGAACCACTCGGTGGAGACCCAGGCGTGGGGCCGCACCCGGATGCCGCGCTCGGCGAGCTCGTCCTGGAGCGTGAGCAGGCAGTCCTCAAGCCAGGTGCCTTCGACCGTGACCTTGAGGTTCTTGAGCCGAACCTTCAGCAGCTCCTCGTCGGGCAGCGAGGCCCAGGGGAATTTCCCGTGCGGCATGGTCCTTCGAGACCTGAAACAAATCGGCGCCGCGATGGTGTCACGGCGGTTCTGTGACGACAACCGCCGGCCCGGTTTTCGGCGGAATAGCAGGGCTTCCGGGAAGGGCTGTTCCCTTTTTCCCGGTTCAGCCGCATATCATCCCGCAAAAGCCGGGGTTCAAGGACGTGCAGAGCGAAGTGGTGCCGGTTCTGGTGGTTGGGGCGGGGCCGGTTGGCCTCGCGCTCGCGGGCGATCTCGGCTGGCGCGGCATCGGCTGCCTGCTCATCGAGCAATCCGACGGCTCGATCTACCAGCCGCGCATGGACCTCGTCGGCGTCCGCACCATGGAGTTCTGCCGCCGCTGGGGGCTGGTCGGCGCGGTCGAAGGCTCGCCCTACCCGCGCGATTACGCGCAGGACAACATCTACCTGACGAGCCTCACCGGCTACGAGCTCGGCCGCGAGCGTTTTCCCGGCATCGGCCAGGCGCCGCCGCCCAAGGAAAGCCCGCAGCGGCGCGAGCGCTGCCCGCAGAACATGTTCGACCCGATCCTGCGGGAATTCGCAGCGTCGCAGAAAAGCGTCACCATGCGCTACCGCACGCGGCTGGTGTCGTTTACGCAGGACGCCGAACTGGTGACGGCCGAGATCGAGAACGCCGACACCGGCGCGCGCGAGACCGTCAAGGCGCGCTATATCGTCGGCTGCGACGGCGCACGCAGCCTGGTGCGCGAGACGCTGGGCATCCCGATGCACGGCAATCCGGTGCTGACCTACACCACCAATGTCATCTTCCGCTGCCCGCATCTCCTCTCGCTGCACGACAAAGGTAAAGCCTACCGTCACATCTTCATCGGGCCGGAGGGCACGTGGTCGACCATCGTGGCGATCAACGGCCGCGACCAGTGGCGCTTCTCCATCATCGGCGGGGCGGAGCAGCGCGAATACACGACGGACGAGATCAAGGCCTTAATCCGCCGCGCCGTCGGCCGCGATTTCGCGTTCGAGATTTTGAGCGTGCTGCCGTGGGTGCGGCGCGAACTCGTCGCCGACCGCTACCGCAACGGCCGCGGCTTCATTGCCGGCGATTCCGCGCACGTGATGTCGCCGACCGGCGGCTTCGGCATGAATACCGGCATCCAGGACGCCGTCGATCTGTCGTGGAAGCTCGCCGCCATGCTGGAAGGCTGGGGCGGCGACGGGCTCCTCGACTCCTACACGATCGAGCGCCAGCCGATCGGCACCCGCAACGTCACCGAGGCAAGCGGCAATCTGCGCCGCATGTTGTCGGTCGAGCCTCATGCGGATCTTCTCGACGACACGCCGCAGGGCGCGGCGATCCGCGACAAGGTCGGGCGGGAGTTCAGCGAGACGATGCGGCGCGAGTGGTTCACGCTCGGCGCGCATCTCGGCTATCGCTACGAGGGCTCGCCGATCTGCCAGCCGGACGGCTCGGCGGCGCCGCCCGACGATCCGCGCGCCTACACGCCGACGGCGCGTCCGGGCCATCGCGCGCCGCATGCCTGGCTCGCCGACGGCCGCTCGACGCTCGATCTGTTCGGCCGTGGCTTCACGCTCTTGGGCTTTGGCGTGGATGTGAAAGCCGCCGCGCCGCTTCTCGACACCGCGCGGCAGCGCAGGGTGCCGATGACCTTCACCGCCATCGCCGAGCCGCAGGTCGCGGCGCTCTACGAACGCAAGTTCGTCCTGGTCCGCCCCGACGGCCACGTCGCCTGGCGCGGCGATGCCGTGCCGGATGACGCGCTGCGATTGGTCGACGTCGTGCGCGGCGCGGCTTTCAGTCCCTCCCGGCAAGCATGGGCGGCGCCCGTGCAAGCTCCCGCCAAATCCGCTACAGTTTAGCCATCAGCGAAGAGGCACCCGATGCAGCTCCCGTCCCGACAAGATCTCGCTCAATCCGGCACCCTCGAAGAGCTTTACGGCAAGCTCGGTCAGATCGGCATCGCGCCCGGCTGGGCCAAGGCGACGCCGTCGCTGTGGCCGGCGCCGCGCAAGAATTTCGCGCCGGCGCACTGGAAGTACGAGCAGGCGCGCGGCGCGCTCGATGCCGCCGGACGCC
>DATJYT010000287.1:0-2210 GCA_035499475.1 Xanthobacteraceae bacterium
CTCCAGCCGCAGCGCCTTCAGCGGCTTGAAGCCGAATACGTTGCCGATGATCGATGCCGTGAGGTTCGCGATCGAGCCCGGCTCGAACAGATCAAGGTCGTAGGCGATGTAGGCAAAATAGCTCCCGGGCGAGCCCGGCACTGGATCGACGCGATAGCATTTGGCACGGTATTTCTCCGCTGCCGTCAGCCGATCGGTCCAGACCACTGTCCAGGTCGCGGTCGATGATTCGCCAGCCACCGCCGCGCAGGCCTCCGTCGGATCGACGCCCTCCTGCGGCGTGACCCGAAACAACGCGATCACGTCGGTATCCTTGGGCTCGTAGTGCGGCTCCCAATAGCCCATCCGCTTGTATTCCATCACGCCGGACTTGTAGCGATCCTTGCCGCGAACCGTGATCGATTGATCGTTCATGATTTCCTCCTTCAAATCTGATCGCCGCTTCGGCTCATGCCGCGGCAACAATTTCTCCAATCCGTGGATCGAGCGCGCCGGAGCGATAACGCTTGGCCATTTCCGGGAGGGGAACGACCTTGATCTTGGACGCATTCCCCGCGGTGCCGAATTGCTCGAAGCGTTCGCGGCAGAGGTCGCGCATCGCATCCATTGCCGGTTTGAGGAACTTTCGCGGGTCGAATTCGCTCTTCGCTTGCGCGGCAACCTTGCGGAACACGGCGGTCATTGCCAGCCGGCAGTCGGTATCGATATTGACCTTGCGCACGCCGTGCCTGATACCGCGCACGATCTCCTCGACGGGCACACCCCAGGTCTGCGGCATCTCGCCGCCAAACTGATTGAACATATCTTGCAAGGGCTGCGGCACGGACGATGAGCCGTGCATCACCAGATGGATATTGGGCAGCCGCCGGTGGATCTCCTCGACGACATTCATCGCGAGGATTTCCCCGTCGGGCTTGCGCGTGAACTTGTAGGCGCCGTGGGAGGTGCCCATGGCGATCGCCAGCGCGTCGACCCGCGTGGCGCGAACGAAATCGACGGCCTGTTCGGGATCGGTAAGCAACTGGTCGTGGCCGATCTTGCCTTCGGCGCCGTGGCCATCCTCTTGCTCGCCGCCGCCATGCTCGAGCGAACCGAGCACGCCGAGCTCGCCTTCCACCGAGGCGCCGATCCAGTGCGCCATCTCGACTACGCGGCGCGTGATATCGACGTTGTAGGCGTACTCGGCGGGCGTCTTGCCGTCGGCCTTCAGCGACCCGTCCATCATAACCGAGGTAAATCCGTGCTTGATCGCGGTGGCGCAGGTCGCCTCTTCGTTGCCGTGATCCTGATGCAGACAGAGCGGAATTTGCGGATGCATTTCCTCCAGTGCGTCGATCATCTTTGCGAGCATGATGTCATTGGCATAGGACCGCGCACCGCGCGACGCCTGTATGATGACGGGCGCATCCACCGCTGCGGCCGCCTCCATGATCGCGAGGCCCTGCTCCATATTGTTGATATTGAAGGCCGGCACGCCGTAGCCGCGCTCGGCCGCATGATCGAGCAACTGACGCAATGTGATCCTTGCCATTCGACGTCTCCGATCAATTCGCTGATACGAGATTTGGAGCACGCGATCGGCTGACGGCCCGGTTGGTCGCCGCGACCACCGCTTCCGTAGTGATACCGAATTCGCGATAGAGCACCTCCGCCGGTGCGGAGGCACCGAAGCCGGTCATGCCGACGAACTCGCCATCGTCGCCGAGCCAGCGCGCCCAGTCGCCTTCGACGGCGGCCTCGAGGCCAACACGCGGTGCATTGCCGAGGACCTTGGCGCGATAATCGTTTGGCTGTGAGCGGAACAGGTCGAAGCAGGGCGCCGAGACGACAGCGGCTTGCACGCCTTGTTCCGCAAGAAGCCGCGCGGCGTCGAGCGCAATGGAAACTTCCGAGCCGGTTGCGATCAGGGTTACATCGCGCGCGCTTTGGGGTTCAATGACGACGTAGGCGCCGAGAGCAACCCGATTGCCGTCGTCGTCTGCTTCGCGAAAAGCCGGCAGAGCCTGACGCGACAAGCACAGGATCGAAGGCGACGTCTCGGCGCGCAGCGCGCAGTCCCAGGCTTCGGCCGTCTCGACGGCATCCGCCGGCCGGAACACCAGCAGATTCGGAATCGCGCGAAGTGCCGCGAGATGCTCGACCGGCTGGTGGGTCGGGCCGTCCTCGCCGAGCCCGATGGAATCATGGGTCATGACATGGATCACCCGGAT
>DATJYT010000288.1:0-17027 GCA_035499475.1 Xanthobacteraceae bacterium
GCGGCGGAAATACTACACCGAGTATCAGGTGCAGGTCTGCTCGCTTGATCGCGAGTCGAAATTCAAGGCGCCCGAGAGCGCGCTGGCGCAGGCGTAATCGTGAGCCCGAATAGAACGTCTTAGTACAGCGGCTCGCCTTCCACTGTGCAGCGGCGCAGCGTACGGCGCTGCTCTGGCGGCCAGTCGGTGCGCGCGTGCAGGCAGGCCAAGTTGTCCCACATGATGAGATCGTCAGGCCGCCAGACGTGCTCGTAGATGATCGCTGGGTCTTCCGCGATCTCGAAGAGCTTCATCAGCAATTTCTCGCTTTCATCGCGATCCATGCCTTCGATCCACATCGAGTTCTGGCTGGCGACGAACAGCGCTCTGCGACCGGAGCCGGGATTGGTGACGAAAATCGGCTGCCGGCAGTGGTGGGTGCTTTCCAGCGGCAGAGTGACATCAATGCGCCGGCCGACGCCGTACTGCTGGCCCTGCATCACCCACGCGCCCTCCAACCGTTTCTTCAGGTCAGCCGGCAGATTGTCGTAGGCGGCGTAGAGGCTCGAAAATTGGGTGTGGCCGCCCTCGGACGGAATGTCGATGCCGTAGAGGAACGTCGCGCGGTGCGGGCGGCGGTGGTAGCACTTGTCAGTGTGGAACCACATCTCGCCGTGGCCGAGCGAGCCGAGCGCCTTGCCGTTGGCGTCGACTTTGTCGCTGACCATCATCATGTCGTCCCACTCAACCGAGTCGCCGGCTCCTGGTGCGCCCGGCTTCGGCGGCACGCGTTTGGCCACCGGGCCGAAATGGGACGCGAATCGGCGCTGGTCGTCTTCCGAGAGCTTCTGATCGCGAAACAGGAGGACCGTGTGCTTATGCCACGCGTCCTTGATCTGCCTGACGGTTTCATCATCGAGCGGCCGGCTGAGATCGACGCCGCCGACTTCCGCTCCGATCATCGGGTGCAGCTTGGTGACTGTTATAGCGTTGACCCGTTCAGCTAGCATTGTCACGTCTGTGTTCTCCCATTGCGTTCCACGGCTGGCGGTGGATCGGTTCGGACGTCCTCGCGCAGCCCTTATTTATAGCTATATCAGGCCGGCGGCGGGGCCAGAAGTGCCGATCAAGGGCTGCTGGGCTGCCGGGCTTGACCCGCATGGGTCGAGCCGCCATGAGAGGGCGTTGCGAAGCTCGAGGACCCGGCAATGAAAAAGTTCACTACACTTGAAGGTGTCGCGGCGCCGTTGAACATGATCAATGTCGACACCGACATGATCATCCCGAAGCAGTATCTCAAAACCATCAAGCGCACCGGCCTTGGCAAGGGCCTGTTTTCGGAGAAGCGCTATCGCGACGACGGCAGTGAAAATCCCGATTTCGTGCTCAACAAGCCGGCCTATCGCAAGGCGAAGATTCTGGTCGCCGGCGACAATTTCGGCTGCGGCTCCTCGCGCGAGCATGCGCCGTGGGCGCTGATGGACTTCGGCATCACCTGCGTGATTTCGACCTCGTTCGGCGACATTTTCTACAACAATTGCTTCAAGAACGGCGTGCTGCCGGTCAAGGTCTCACCCGAGGACCTGGAGAAGCTGTTCGACGATGCCGAGCGCGGCGCCAACGCGACGCTCACCGTCGATCTCGAGAAGCAGGAAATCCGCGGGCCCGACGGCGGCGTGGTCAAGTTCGAGATCGACGAACACCGCAAGCGCTGCCTGCTCAACGGTCTCGACGACATCGGCCTGACCATGGTCAAGAACGACAAAATCGAAGGCTTCGAGCAGAAGTCCAAATCGGCGCGGCCTTGGGCCTGAAGGCCAGACTTTGCGACCCGGATGAATCGCGGCGAAATCCGGGGTCGGGTCGGGAGCTGCGCTGAATTTTCGGACTGTGTCGCTCCATTCGAAAGCGGCCGCCATGCCATCTGCAATCTCCGTCTCGCATCTCAACAAGACCTACGCGTCGGGCTTTCAGGCCTTGAAGGATGTCAACCTGGACATCCGTCACGGCGAGATTTTCGCGCTGCTGGGCCCGAACGGCGCCGGTAAGACGACGCTGATCAACATCATCTGCGGCATCGTGAAGCCGTCCACCGGCACGGTCGCCGTTGACGGCCACGACATCCTTTCCGATTACCGCGTCGCACGTGCGATGATCGGCCTGGTGCCGCAGGAACTCACCACCGACGCCTTCGAGACACCGCCGGCCACCATGCGTTTCTCGCGCGGCCTGTTCGGCAAGCCGGCGAACCCCGCCTACATCGAAAAGGTGCTTAAGCAGCTATCCTTGTGGGACAAGCGCGACGCCAGAATCGTGACGCTCTCCGGCGGCATGAAGCGCCGCCTGCTGATTGCCAAGGCGCTGGCGCACGAGCCGCAAATCCTGTTTCTGGACGAGCCGACCGCCGGCGTCGACGTCGAGTTGCGCAAGGACATGTGGCAGCTCGTACGCGCGCTACGCGCCTCCGGCGTCACCATCATCCTCACCACGCACTACATCGAGGAGGCCGAGGAGATGGCCGACCGGGTCGGCGTCATCAACAAGGGCGAGATTATCCTGGTCGAGGACAAGGCGGAGCTGATGCGCAAACTCGGCCGTAAGCAGCTCAAGCTCGAGCTTCGCGACCCGATTCAGGCGATCCCGGCGGCCCTCGCATCCTATCAGCTAAACCTCGCCGCCGACGGCAAGGTGCTGACCTACACCTATGATACTCAGGGCGAGCATACCGGCATCACCACCCTGCTCGACGAGTTGCGGAACGCCGACATCAGGTTCAAGGATCTGCAAACCACGCAAAGCTCGCTAGAAGACATCTTTGTCGGCCTGCTGAGGCAGGGCCAATGAACCTCTACGCGGTGCGCGCCATCTACGTCTATGAAATGGCGCGGACCGGCCGCACGCTGTTCCAAAGCATCGTCTCGCCGGTAATCTCGACTTCGCTTTATTTCATCGTGTTCGGGGCCGCCATCGGCTCGCGCATCACGCAAATCGAGGGCGTCAGCTACGGCTCCTTCATCGTGCCGGGGCTGATCATGCTGATGCTGCTGACGCAGAGCGTGACCAACGCCTCGTTCGGCATCTATTTTCCCCGCTTCGTCGGCACCATCTATGAGCTCCTTTCGGCGCCGGTGTCGTCGTTCGAGATCGTGCTCGGTTATGTGGGCGCCGCAGCTACCAAATCGATCGTCCTGGGATTCATCATCCTGGCGACCTCCTGGCTGTTCGTGCCGATCGAGATCACGCATCCGTTGTGGATGCTGGCGTTTCTGGTGCTGACTGCCGTCAGTTTCAGCTTGTTCGGCTTTATTCTCGGCCTCTGGGCGGATGGATTCGAGAAACTACAGATCGTGCCGCTTCTCATCATCACGCCGCTGACGTTCCTCGGCGGCACATTCTATTCGACCAGCGTGTTGCCGCCGTTCTGGCGCACGGTGACGCTGTTCAATCCGCTGGTCTATCTGATCAGCGGATTCCGCTGGAGTTTCTTCAATATCGCCGACGTGGACGTGAGCATAAGCCTGGCGATGACGCTGCTCTTCCTCGCGGTCTGCATGAGCATCGTCTGGTGGTTCTTCAAGACCGGGTATCGGCTGAAGAATTAGCTGCTTGCCGCTTCTTGATCGCGTCCGCGATCGCCACCGTCTGCCGCGCCATGTCGGCATGCAGGCGCTCGACCATGCGGCCGTCGATCTGGACGACGCCCTTGTTCTCGTTCTCCGGCAGTTCGAAGGCGGCAATCATCTTGCGCGCCATCTCTACCTCTTCGGGCGTCGGCGAGAAGGCGGCGTTGCACGGATCGATCTGACGCGGGTGGATCAGCGTCTTGCCGTCGAAGCCGAGTTCGCGCGCCTGCTTGCACTCCTCGGCAAAGCCCTCGGCGTTGCCGAGATCGTTGTAGACGCCGTCGAGGATGTCGAGGCCGAAGGCGCGCGCTGCGGCGAGGCAGTTCATCAGCCACGGCAGCATCGGCGCGCGGCCGGGCACGATGCGGGCGCGGGTATCCTTGGCGAGATCGTTGGTGCCCATGACGAAGCCGGCGAGCCGCGTCTCGGAATCGAGCGCAGCCTCGGCAATCTCGCCGACATTGAGCATCGCCAGCGGCGTCTCCATCATCGCCCAGACGCGGATGCGCGGGTCGGTGCCCATATCGACGATGCGGGCCGCCAAGTCCTGCAACTGGCCGGGATTCGACACTTTCGGCACCAGCACCGCATCGGGTTTGGCCGCGGCTACGGCGTCGAGGTCTTCGACCCACCAGCGGGTGTCGAGACCGTTGATCCGCACCATGACCTCGCGGTCGCCGAAGCCGCCGTTCTGGAGGGATTTGACGATGAGCTCGCGGGCCTGTCCCTTCGCGTCCGGCGCCACGGCGTCTTCAAGATCGAGGATGAGACCGTCGGCGGGGAGTTCGCGGGCCTTCTCCAGCGCGCGGGCATTCGATCCGGGCATGTAGAGCACGCTGCGGCGCGGACGAACGGTCATCGGTACTCCCCAGAGCTGATTGTCCCAAGGTAACCAGTGTGCATGAGACGTGCCAATCCGTCATTGCGAGGAGCCCTCGGATTCGGCCCGAAGCGGCTGGCCCGATGACAAGCTCCGCGACGAGGCAATGCAATCCCCTGCTGGATTGCGTCGCTCGCAATGACGCCGCTGGGACCTACGCCGCTTTCTGCTTGGCGGTGATCAGCTTACGCTTGATGAGGCACTCGGCGATCTGAATGGTGTTGAGCGCCGCCCCTTTGCGCAGGTTGTCCGACACCACCCACATCGAAAGCCCGTTCTCGACGGTCGCGTCCTCGCGGATGCGGCTGATGTAAGTGGCGTCCTCGCCGGCGGCCTCGTAGGGCGTGACGTAGCCTCCCGGCTCGCGGGAATCGATCACCAGACAGCCCGGCGCGCTGCGCAGAATATCGCGCGCCTCGTCGGGCGTGATCGGCTCGGCGAATTCGACGTTGACGGCTTCGGAATGGCTGATGAAGACCGGAACACGCACGCAGGTCGCGGTGAGCTTGATCTTGGGGTCGAGGATTTTCTTGGTCTCGACCACCATCTTCCACTCTTCGCGGGTGTAGCCGTCCTCCATGAACGTATCGATCTGCGGAATGATATTGAAGGCGATGCGCTTGGGAAACTTCTTCGCCTCGACCTCGTCGATCTGGAACACCGCCTTGGTCTGCGAGAACAGCTCGTCCATCGCCTCCTTGCCGGCGCCCGACACCGACTGATAGGTGGAGACCACGACCCGCGTGATCTTGGCCTTGTCGTGCAGCGGCTTGAGCGCGACGACAAGCTGGGCCGTCGAGCAATTGGGATTGGCAATGATGCCGCGCTTGCGAAAGCCCGTGATGGCGTCGGCGTTGACCTCGGGCACGATCAGCGGGACATCCGAATCGTAGCGCCAGCACGACGAGTTATCGATCACCACCGCGCCGGCCGCGGCGATCCTCGGCGACCACTCCTTCGACACCGCGGAACCCGCCGACATCAGGCAGATATCTGTCCCGGCAAAGTCGTAGTGCTCGAGCGCTTTGACCTTGAGCGTGCGGTCGCCATAGGACACCTCAACGCCCTGGCTGCGGCGCGAAGCGATGGCGACCACCTCATCGGCCGGAAACGAGCGCTCATCGAGGATGTTAAGCATTTCCCGGCCGACATTGCCGGTCGCGCCGACGACGGCGACGTTGTAACCCATCGTTAACTCTCCATCGCAAGCTGGCCCCGTTCCGGCTGGGCAGGAACCGGAGCGGAAGCGCTTCTACGGGAGAAAGCTTGCAAACACAACGCCGAAGCCGGCGCGGCCGGATTCGCGCCCCATTCGCCAGGCACGCGCCACGCCTTCACCTGCCACCGCCCTCGAGTCCGCTGGCGTGGCTCGGCGGAAGGATCTTCTACGTCCCGTAATTCTTCGCCAAATAATCGGCGATCGCCTTGGCATCGGCGTCGCTGATGGGCGCGCCGAAAGCTTTCATCATCTTGGCGACCTCGGCATTCCAACCGGCCGCATTGAGGAACGGCGAGTTCATCTGGATGTAGTCGAGGCTGTGGCAGGCGCCGCAATTGCCTTGCACTTTATCGAGGCCCGGGCCGGGCTTGAGCTGGATGGCGGCTTCGTCGGCCGCAGCCGGAAAGGCCGCCAGGACAGCGGCCGCGGCGAATAAAGCAATGCGCATGACGGCCTCCTATGCGGCTTCGAGCGTGATGCTTTGCATCACGTTGTTGTGGTAGCCGGCGCCGTTGAACAGCAGCGTGGCGGTTTGCGTCTGCCCGATCTTGTTGGTGGCGTTCACCATCACCGTGTTCTTGCCCCGCTTCGCCGCGAGCGGAAAGCTCCACGGCCGGAAGGCATAACGGCCGAGATCGTCGCCGAGCGTCGCCGCCGACCAGGTCTTGCCGCCGTCGACCGAAGCCTCGACGGTGCGGATGCCGTAGCCGCCATCCCAGGCCAGGCCGCTGACGGTGACCTTGCCTCGCTTCACCTTGGCGCCGTCGGCATGGCTGGTGATGAGCGAGTTGACCACCATCTCGGTGATCGGTGTGCTGGTCGCGTTTTCCTGGCTGACGAAGCGCGCGACGACGGGAAACAGGCCGACCGGGATGCGGTAGGCCGGGTTCATCCAGAAATTATTCAGCGGCTGAGTCCGCACGTTGATGCTGATGAGGTGCTTCATCCAATAAGTGCCCGTCCAGCCGGGCACGATGAGGCGCGCCGGGAAGCCGTTGAAGTGCGGCAACGGCGCACCGTTCATCTCGTAGGCGATCAGCGTCGATTCATCGATTGCCTTCCAGACCGGGAGGCTTTTGACGAAATCCGGCGTCTTGTCGTAGGCCGGCCCTTCGGCGCCGTTGAAGGCGACTTCGATCGCTTCCTTCTTCAGCCCGACCTTGTCGAGCACGTCCTTGAGCTTGGCGCCCCTCCAGCGTGCGCAACCCATGGCGCCGTAGCCCCATTCGACACCGGCCACGTGTGGCTGCGACAGGCCGCGGCGGTTGCCCGAGCATTGATTGACGGCGATGACCTCGGACGCCGGCATGGCTTTGAGATCGTCGAGCGTGAGCTCGGCTTGGCCGTTGGCGCCGTCGCCGCCGACCGCGATCTTGTAGGTCTTGGCGTCAACGTCCGGGATGTCGGACAGGTGATAACGCACGAAGAACTGGTCGTTCGGCGTGATCGGCGTGCGGAAGTACTCCAGCGGCGATTCGTAGTTCGGCGGCCGATAGGACAGCTTGATCAGCGGTTTCTTGCCCGGCAGCGCTTCCATCCTGGCGGACGTGTCGAGGCCGGCCGGCACCCCCGGCGTAAGCTCGACGCCCGCGGCTCTGGCCTTCAATGATCGCGGAAAATCAAGACCGCTGCCGGCCAGCGCAAGACCCGTACCGGCAGCCTCCAACAGACGCCGTCGCGTCAGCATGGGGACTCCTCCCTTGGCTCCGCCCAGCGTCACATCTGGCGCCGAGCTTGAGACGTATTTTAGCGCAGTCCACATTTGGAGAAAAATGTGGCATAATCGCCCTTAAGGAGAGGATTTTGTTCTGACGGTCACGCTTACAGGCGGCACGGAACTGCCAGGGCCGCCAATCCGTTGCTGATACGCGCTGTTCCAGTCGCTGAAATCCGGCTAAAGTGGGTTGGGAAAGTGAGGAGCCATGCGAACCGGTATTGTCACCGCCGCCGCCCTGGCTGTTCTGGCGGCCGCAGGCTCCGCCGAGGCCGCGACGAAAAAGTATCAGCCACAGCCGCCAGTCACGCGCTCGGCAGCCGGCACCGTAATCCAACCCACCAAGACCATCCTTCACGACCAATACGGCCACACCACCGTGATCGTCGTGCCGCGGCGCTCCTATCTCGACACCGGCACGGAAGTGTCGGTCGGCGATCGCGGCTTCAGGGATTACGTACTGCCGCCGGGCGGCGACCCGGGCCGCGCAGGCACTTGGTTTATCGGCCCCGATTCGACCAACGCCATCGGCGGCTTCACGCCCGCATGGCCGGCCTACATCCCGGGCGTCAATTCAGCGACGCCGTTCTGACGTCAGTCGCAACGACGTCAGCTAAGCAGCAAGCTTTTCCATCTCGCCAACGACCGCCTCGCCCATCTCGGCCGTGCTGACGATCTTTGCCCCATCAGATTTAATGTCGGTGGTGCGCAGACCCTTCGCCAAAGTGGCGGCGATGGCGGCATCGAGCAGATCGGCCTCCTTGCCCATGTTGAAGGAATAGCGCAGCGCCATTCCGAACGAGGCCAGCATGGCGATCGGGTTCGCCATGCCCTTGCCGGCAATGTCCGGCGCCGAGCCGTGCACCGGCTCATACATGGCTTTGCGCCGTCTGGTCTTGGGATCGACTTCACCGAGCGACGCCGAAGGCAGCATGCCGAGCGACCCCGTGAGCATCGCCGCGACATCGGACAGCATATCGCCGAACAGATTGTCGGTGACGATGACGTCGAACTGCTTCGGCCAGCGCACCAACTGCATGCCGCCGGCGTCCGCCAGCATATGCTCCAGCGTCACGTCCTTGTATTCGCGCTCGTGGACCTGGCTGACCACTTCATGCCACAGCACGCCAGTCTTCATGACGTTGCGCTTTTCCATAGAGGTGACTTTGTTGCGCCGCTTGCGCGCCAGCTCGAAGCCGACCCGCGCGATGCGTTCGATTTCGTAGGTGTCATAGACCTGGGTGTCGATGGCGCGCTTCTGGCCGTTGCCGAGATCGGTGATGGTCTTGGGCTCGCCGAAATAAACACCGCCGGTGAGCTCGCGCAGGATGATGATGTCGAGGCCCTCGACCGCCTCGCGCTTGAGGCTCGAAGCGTCAGCCAGCGCCGGATAGACGATCGCCGGCCGGATATTGGCGAACAAGCCGAGGTCCTTGCGCAGCCGCAACAGGCCGGCCTCGGGCCGCACGTCGAATGGCACCTTGTCCCATTTCGGCCCGCCGACCGCGCCGAAGATCACGGCATCAGCCGCATGCGCCTTCGCCATGGTTTCGTCCGTAATGGCGACCTTGTGGGCGTCGTAGCAAGCGCCGCCGACAAGCCCGTCCTCGGTCTCGAAATCGGCGATGCGCTGTTTGGCGAAAAAACCGAGGAGCCGTTTCACCTCGGCCATGACTTCCGGGCCAATGCCGTCGCCAGCCAACAACAGGAGCTTGAAAGTCGCCATGAGTGGAAGACCTTGATTTACGGAGAATGGCGGAGCGCAGTGCTAGTCGGTGAGCGGGGCAATGGCAACTGTCACGGCGCCGGGCTTGCACACCGTGTGCGACGGATCAGCCTTCAATGTTTCCGAATGCTAGCCCCGATCAAAGTCCGCTGAACCAGTTATAGCCCTGGTTCTCCCAATAGCCGCCGGCGTCGTTGTTCTGCACCCACATGGCGGTGACGTATTTGGGGTTCTTGAAGCCGAGCTTGGTGGGAATGCGAATCTTGATCGGGAAGCCGTAGGCGGTCGGCAAGATCTTGTGATCGAACTTCAGCGTCAGTTGTGTCTGCGGATGCAGCGCTGTCGGCATATCGATGGTGTTGGAATAGCCCTCGGCACACTGGAACCAGACATATTTCGCGGTGGTGTCGGCGCCGATCATCTTGAGAAAATCCGAGAGCTTCACCCCCTGCCACGACCCGATCGCGCTCCAGCCCTCGACGCAGACGTGGCGGGTGATCTGCGACACTTCGGGCAGCTTGTAGAGCTCCGGCAGCGTCCACGACTTCTTGTTATCGACGAGGCCGCCGATCTCGAGCTGATAGGCGTCGCCATCCACGTCGGGCGCTTCGTCCTCGGCGTAATAGGCATTGAACGGAAACGGTCGCGTGATTGCACTTTCAGGAAATTCCGGGGCGAGCGTCGTCTCGCTGAACAGCAGCGCCTGAACCTTATCGTTGAAGCGCGAGATGACGCGCAGCGCGCTCTCCGAAGTGTCGCCGTCGATGATGTCGCAGCCCGTCAGCATGGCGAGCGCGCCCAGACTGGCGGCGCCGCGCAGAAAAACTCGCCGTGACGATTCCGGCAAAAGTTTCGACGCGTCTTTGATGAGCAGCTTCGGATCGACGCCGGGGATCGACTTGCGTTGGCGGGACATTCGTTCCTCCACCAATTCAGCGGCCGAAGATCATGGCGCGCAGGCTCTTCGGCACGATGAGCGCGAGCACCACATGTATGATCAGAAACGCCACGATCGACGACATCGCGAAGAAATGCACATAGCGGGCGAAGTCATAGCCGCCGAAGAACGCGGTGAGATACTTGAACTGCACCGGCTTCCAGATCGAGAGCCCGGAGAGCACGATGACGACGCCGGCCAAGAGCACGCCGACGTAAAGAAGCTTTTGCACCGCGTTATAGGCTGACAGATCCTCGTGCGAGAGCTTGCCCCGCAACGCCGCAACGAGATCACTGATCACCTCGCGTGGGCGGATCGGGAACAGCTTGCGGCGAAAGCGGCCGGTCACGATCCCGAGGCTGACGTAAATGATGCCGTTGATGACCAGGAGCCACATCGCCGCGAAATGCCAAAGCAGCGCGCCGACGAGCCAGTTGCCGAGCGCAATCTGCGGCGGGAATTCGATGAAACGGAACAACGGCGATGCGTCGTAAATCTGCCAGCCCGAGCCGATCATCATGAAAATCGCGATCGCGTTGATCCAGTGCGTGATGCGCACCCATGCCGGATGGATGAGAGGCCCCGATGCGGTGTCGGGAACCGTGTGCGGGCTGGCGGCGGCTTCTATCGTCATCACAGTCGTCCGATGGCGCAGACGTATAGCAAAATGGTCCGGCGGGCGCCTCACATTCGTGTCACGCGGGACTTAACGCCGCAACACAGTGCCGTGAGCAGGTAGAAAGTCCCTCTCCCGCATGAGCGGAGAGAGGGCTATTTCGGGGCCAAATCACATCGGCAAGAGCACTGTGTCGATGACGTGGATCACGCCGTTCGATTGGAGAACGTCGGGGATCGTAACCGTGGCGACGTCGCCCTTGGCGTCGGTGATCGAGAGCTTGCCGGGGCCGGCCTGCTTTACGACGAGGTCTGCGCCCGCGACGGTCTTGAGATGGGCTTCGCCCTCGCCGTCCTTCACGGCTTTCATCAGATTGACCGCGGTCATGCGGCCCGCGACCACGTGATACGTCAGGACCTTGGTCAAGGTCGCCTTGTTCTCGGGCTTAAGCAACGTGTCGACGGTGCCCGCCGGGAGCTTGGCGAAGGCGGCGTTGGTGGGCGCGAATACCGTGAACGGACCGGGGCCGGAGAGCGTATCGACAAGGCCGGCGGCCTTGACCGCGGCGACCAGCGTGGTGTGGTCCTTCGAATTCACCGCGTTCTGGATGATGTTCTTCGACGGATACATCGGCGCGCCGCCGACCGTCACGGTCTTTTCCGACATCTGTGCGTAGAGCGGCGCGGGCACCGCAACGGCAGCGAAAGCCACAACGGCCGCGCTGGCGATCAAGGCTAGACGCTTGGACATGACTGTCTCCATGTGTGCTGAAAGTTGAGGCGGTGATCCGCCGTCCCGACGCGGAGCTTTGCGTCGTCAGGAGGAGATACGGGGCGTCGCCGGGCGGGTTTCGGCCGCGCCGTCACGGCTGCGTGAACGCGCCGCTTTTCCTCAAAGCGCAGGTGCGATATGAAGCGCGCGCCAACTGCCGGGCTCCGATTTCAAGGTCTTCAACAATGTCCAAAACCAGCCCCGGCAATTTCTTTGAAGATTTCCGTATCGGCCAGGTGATCCGCCACGCTACGCCGCGGACGGTGACGGTCGGCGATGTCGCGCTCTACACCGGCTTGTTCGGCGGACGTTTCGCCGTGCAATCCTCCGACGCTTTCGCCAAGGCGATCGGTTATCCGCGCTCACCGATCGACGATCTGCTCGTATTTCACATTGTGTTCGGCAAGACCGTCCCCGATGTCTCGCTCAATGCGGTCGCCAATCTCGGCTATGCCGGCTGCTATTTCCGCGCACCGGTCTATCCCGGCGACACGCTGAGCGCGCTGTCCGAGGTGATCGGCCTCAAAGAGAATTCCAGCCGCAAGACCGGCATCGTCTATGTGCGCACCACCGGCTTCAAGCAGGACGGCACCGCGGTGCTCGAATATGTCCGCTGGGTGATGGTGCGCAAACACGATGAGGCCGCGCCTGCGCCGGGGGATCACGTGCCGCGCCTGCCGACGGTGCTTGAGCCGAAGGTGCTGGGCGAAGCCTGTCCGGCGCTGGACATCGCGGCCTACGATTTCGCGCTTGCCGGCAGCCCCTATCGTTACGGCGACTATGACGTCGGCGAGCGCATCGATCACGTCGACGGCGTCACTGTCGAAGAAGCCGAGCATCAGACCGCGACGCGGCTCTATCAGAACACTGCGAAGATCCACTTCGACCTGTTCGGCGCCAAGCAGGGTCGGTTCGGACGACGGTTGATTTACGGCGGCCATGTCATTTCCCTGGCGCGCGCGCTGTCGTTCAACGGTCTCGCCAACGCGTTTCACATCGCCGCCATCAACGGCGGTCGCCATGTCGCCCCGCTGTTTGCCGGCGGCACCATTTTCGCTTGGTCCGAAGTGCTGGCGAAGTCCGAACTGCCCGGCCGCACCGACGTCGGAGCGCTAAGGTTGCGGCTCGTCGCCACCAAGGACCGGCCGTGCGCCGATTTTCCGCTGAAAGCCGGCGCCGAGGATGACCCGGCGGTGGTGCTCGATCTCGATTACTGGGCGTTGATCCCGCACTGAGCTTTCAACGCGCTTTGCCTATCCGGGCCAATCGCTTTCACCGGCGCAAATGCTCGACGAGCTGCCGCGCGTAGAGCGGCAGCTCAGCCATGTTGCGCAGGCAGATCGTCAGCTCCCGGACCGCCCAGGGATCCGTCAACGACACGACCGCAATCGCCATGGTCTTGATCACGCGGCGCGCGGTGGTCTCCGGAACGATGCCGATGCCGACCTTGCATTCGACCAGCCGGCACACGGCGTCGAAGCTGCGCAACTGCACGCGCAGCCGCAGCGGCCGGCCGATGCGCACCGCCTTGGCGGCAAGAAAGCGCTGCAGCGCGCTGGCGCGATCAAGCCCGACGAAGTCGTGGTCGAGCACGTCCTCGAAACCGATCTTGGCGCGCTTCGCCAGCGGATGGTCGCGGGCCACCACAAGCACGAAGCGATCGCGGCGGAACGGATAGGTTTCGAGCGCGCCTGCATCGACGGTGCCGGCGACGACGCCGAGGTCGGCCACGCCCTCGGCGATCAGGCCGACGATCTCATCGCTCAGCCGCTCCTCGAGATCCACGCTCACATTCGGATGCTCCGACAGGAACGAGCTCAAAGCTTCGGGAAGGAATTCGGTCAATGCATTCGTGTTCGACAGGACTCTGATTTGCCCGGCGAGACCGCCCCCGTAGGCGCCGAGGTCTTCGTGCAGGCGCTCGGCCTGGCGCAGGATTGCGCGCGCGTGCTGGAGCAGCGTGCGTCCCGCCTGGGTCGGCGTCACGCCCTGGCGGCCGCGCGTGAGCAGTGGCACGCCGAGCGCCCCCTCCATGTTACGAATGCGCGTCGAAGCGGCGGCGAGCGCGAGATGCGCACGCTCGGCGCCGTGGGTGATGCTGCCCGCCTCGACGACGTGGCGGAACAGGCTGAGATCGGCGAGATCAAATCGCATCGGAACGACCTTGCCTTCGGTTTCGGCGAAGTTAGGCTTTATACAATGCTCATTGTCATGGGCTGTTTATACTCTATTCTTTCGTTCTACGCGAAGTCAGAGCAAACGCGGATATGTGCACAGCATGCATGCTCCGTTGCGGCTTTGGCGCAGATTGGATAGGAACGGGACGAACGTCTTAGCGCCCGTCCCTGGGTGAATGCGGATAGTGAAATGGCCGAAGCCAGGCCCGTCGAGCGGCCGTTGTCGCCGCATCTCCAAATCTACCGTCCGATGCTGACGATGATGATGTCGATCGCGCATCGCATCACCGGCTTCGGGCTTTATTTCGGCGCCCTATTGCTGGCTTGGTGGTTCATCGCCGCCGCCAATCCGACCGCCTATTCGAAATTTGAATCGTTCGTGGGCTCGTGGATCGGCCGTCTCATCCTGTTCGGCTATACCTGGGCGCTCATCCATCACATGCTGGGCGGCGTCCGACACCTGATCTGGGATTCCGGCCGCGGCCTCGGCCCGAATGAGCGCGAGTGGCTTGCCGCGGCCAACCTCGCCGGCTCAATCGTGATCACACTCATTCTATGGGGCATCGGGCTGCTGGCCATGGGAGGCACCTCATGAGCGCGCCGACCCATATCCGCACGCCGCTCGGCCGCGTGCTCGGCCGCGGCAGCGCCAAATCCGGCACCGAGCACTTCTGGCATCAGCGCCTCACGGCGGTCGCCAATATCCCGCTGACCATCGCCGCCGTGGTGATCCTGATCATGCTGCTTGGCCGCAATCAGGCCGCGGCGGCGCAGATCCTCGGTTCGCCCGTCGTGGCCATCATCATGCTGCTGTTCATCGCCTCGATCACCGCCCACATGCGAATCGGCATGGGCGTCATCATCGAGGACTATGTTCACGACGAAACGATGAAGCTCTCGCTCTTGATGGCCAATACGTTCTTCTGCTTCGCCGTCGGGTTGGCCGCGGCCTACGGCATCCTCAAGCTTTCATTCGGAGTGTGAGCATGGCTGAAAGCCGATCGAACGGAGGAGGCCCGGCGCCATCCGTCAACGGCCGCGCTTATCCGATCGAGGACCACGCCTACGACGTGGTCGTGATCGGCGCCGGCGGCTCCGGGCTGCGCGCCGTGGTCGGCTGCAGCGAAGCGGGGCTCCGCACCGCCTGCATCACCAAGGTATTCCCCACGCGCTCGCACACCGTGGCGGCCCAGGGCGGCATTGCCGCTTCGCTCGGCAATATGGGCGAGGACGATTGGCGCTGGCACATGTACGACACGGTGAAGGGCTCCGACTGGCTCGGCGATCAGGACTCCATCGAATACCTCTGCCGCAATGCGCCGGCCGCCGTTTACGAGCTCGAGCACTGGGGCATGCCGTTCTCGCGCCGCGAGGAGGACGGCAAGATCTACCAGCGCCCGTTCGGCGGCATGACCACCCATTACGGCAAAGGCACCGCGCAGCGGACCTGCGCGGCCGCCGACCGCACCGGCCACGCCATGCTGCACACCATGTACGGCCAAGCGGTGCGGCACTCGACGGAGTTCTTCATCGAGTATTTCGCCATCGACCTCATCATGGACGACGAGGGCCGCTGCCGCGGCGTCATCGCCATCAACCTGGACAACGGCTCGATCCATCGCTTCAGCGCGCAGATGACGATCCTCGCCACCGGCGGCTACGGGCGGGCCTACGCCTCCTGCACCGGGGCGCACACCCAGACTGGCGACGGCAACGCCATGGTGCTGCGCGCCGGGCTGCCGCTCGAAGACATGGAATTCGTGCAATTCCACCCGACCGGCATCTACGGCGCCGGCGTTCTGATCACCGAGGGCGCCCGCGGCGAAGGCGCCTATCTGGTCAATTCCGCCGGCGAGCGCTTCATGGAGCGCTATGCGCCGTCGGCCAAGGATCTTGCCTCACGCGATGTCGTCTCCCGCGCCATGACCATCGAAATCCGCGAGGGCCGCGGCGTCGGGCCGAAGAAGGATCACATCTTCCTCCACCTCGATCATCTCGATCCGAAGATTCTCGCCGAGCGGCTGCCCGGCATCACCGAGTCGGCTCACATCTTTGCCGGCGTTGACCTGACCCGCGAGCCGGTGCCGATCGTGCCGACCGTTCACTACAACATGGGCGGCATCGCCACGAACTATCACGGCGAGGCCGTGATCAAAAAGAACGGCGACCCCGATCACATCGTGCCCGGCATGATGGCGCTCGGCGAGGCAGCGTGCGTCTCGGTTCACGGCGCCAATCGGCTCGGTTCGAATTCGTTGATCGATCTCGTGGTGTTCGGGCGCGCCGCCGCGCTGCGCTGCGCCGAAATCCTCACGCCCAACGACAAGCAGCCCGAATTGCCCAAGGATTCCGCCGAGCGAGCGCTGTCGCGGCTCGACAAGTACCGCAATGCCTCCGGCGGCACGCCGACCGCGCAGCTTCGCAACCGGATGCAGCACGTGATGCAGAGCAACTGCGCCGTGTTCCGCACCGGCGAAGTGCTTCAGGAGGGATCGAAACTCATCCACGAGGTCTTTGACGGTATCGCCGACGTGCGCGTCAGCGACCGCTCGCTGATCTGGAACTCCGACCTGATCGAGACGCTCGAATTCGCCAATCTGATCGAACAGGCCGTGGTCACCATGGATTCCGCGGTCAACCGCACCGAAAGCCGCGGCGCCCATGCGCGCGAGGACTTCCCCGATCGCGACGACAAGAACTGGATGAAGCACACGCTGTCGTGGCTCGATCTCAACACCGGCAAGGTCACCATCGACTACCGGCCGGTCCACACCTACACGCTGACCAACGACGTGGCTTACATCGAGCCCAAGGCGCGGGTCTACTAACGCATCGCGTGCATCACCAAAACCGCAAGGCGAACGCATGGTCCAGTTCACGCTGCCGAAGAATTCGAAAATCACCGACGGCAAGGTCTGGCCGCATGCGCCGAAGGCGCGCGTCGAGCGCGAATACCGCATCTATCGCTGGAACCCTGACGATAGCCGCAACCCGCGCATCGACACCTATTACGTCGATACCGCCGACTGCGGGCCGATGATTCTCGACGGCCTCATTTGGATCAAGAACAACGTCGACGCCACGCTGACCTTCCGCCGCTCCTGCCGCGAGGGCATCTGCGGCTCCTGCGCCATGAACATCGACGGCACCAACACGCTCGCCTGCACCAAGTCGATGGCCGAGGTCAAAGGCGCGGTGCGCGTCTATCCGCTGCCGCACATGCCGGTTGTGAAGGACCTGGTGCCGGACCTCACCCATATCTACGCACAGTATCACTCGATCAAGCCCTGGCTGCAGAGCGAGACGGCGCCGCCGCCCGACCGCGAGCGCACGCAGTCCGTCGCCGAACGCGCGAAGCTCGATGGGCTCTGGGAGTGCATCCTGT
>DATJYT010000289.1:0-8464 GCA_035499475.1 Xanthobacteraceae bacterium
CCGGGATGCGGCGTGTAGCGCTCGCCGGCGCCGTCGGGCGGATCGCCGCGCAGCGCCACGATGTGCCGCACGCCGGCCTGCGCATAGGCCTCGATCACGGCGTCGATGTCGGCGCGGGTCGCGGCGACGCAAGTCAGATGCGCCGCAGGCGTCAACGCCGTCTCGGCCAGAATGCGCTTGACGGTTGCGTGTGTGCGTTCGCGGGTTGAGCCGCCAGCGCCGTAGGTCACCGACACGAAATTGGGTTGCAGCGGCGCAAGGCGCGCGATCGCCTCCCACAGCGACAGCTCCATGTCCGCGGTCTTCGGCGGAAAGAACTCGAACGAAACGCTGATGCTGCGCGGCGTCTCCGCGCGCACGAAGCGGCTGGCGCGCGGCGCGTTCATTACGCAACCTCGCGCGTTGCCGGCGCTGCGAGCACGATGCGCGGATCGCGCGCGAGCCAGAGCGAGACCGCGATCTTGCCTTCCGGCCCGGGCGGCAGCGTCTGCTGGCGGACAATGTCAAGGCCGGCGGCTTCGAGCCATTGGGCGATGCTTTCGGCGGCAAAGCCGAGCCGGCGATGGGCGTGCTCCTCGCGCAGGAACTCGAGATCGTGCGGCGCGAAGTCGACGACAAGCAGCCGGCCACCGGGCCGCAGCACGCGGGCGGCTTCGCGGATCGCGCGCGCGCTGTCATCTAGGAAATGCAGGACCTGATGGATGATGACGACATCAAAGGAGTCGCGCGGCAATGCGAGATCGTAAATGTCGCCTTGGCGCACGCTGCAGTTCTTGAGGCCGGCGCGGTCGAGCCGGGCGCGCGCCAGCGCCAGCATGTCGAGGGAGAGATCGAGTCCAAGACCGCGCTCGATGTCGCCGGCGAAGAGTTCGAGCATGCGTCCGGTGCCGGTGCCAAGGTCGAGCAGCGCCCGGATCGGCTTGTCGGCGAGCGCGGCGCGGATGGCGTCCTCGACCGCGGCGTCGGCGACGTGGAGCTTGCGGATGCGGTCCCACTCGACGGCGTGACGGCGGAAATAATTCTGTGCGGCGGCGGCGCGCGCAGCGCGCACCGATGCGAGCCGCTCACGGTCGCGCGCGATGATCGCGTCGTCGGCATCGAGCCGGGCGATCAGCGTGCGCGCGATCTCGGCCGAGCCGCCGTGGTCGCCGAGGCGGAAGAAGGCCCACGAGCCCTCGCGGAAACGCTCGACGAGACCGGCTTCGGCCAGAAGCCGCAGATGGCGTGAAAGGCGCGGCTGCGATTGGCGCAAAATCTCGGTGAGGTCCGAAACCGTCAGTTCGGCCTCGGCGAGGAGTGCAAGGATCCGCAGTCGGGTGGCCTCGCCGGCCGCCTTCAGGGTCGTCGTCAGCGCTGGGAAGGAGAGTGGGCCGATATCCATGGCAGTAAGCTTTTAGGCCTGGCTATTTCGATTAGATATAAGGATATCTTTATATGATTAAGCGATCGTTGGCAAGGTGATTGGGAAACATCCCAACGATGTTGGGAAAGGCACCTGCGGGTGCAAGGAAGGGTGTGCTATTGGCGGCAATGGTCCGCGTATGCAAATTTGCTGGCATGGCGGAGACTTCCGAAAGCGCTCTTGGTTTGCGCGAAGGCGAAATCGCGGTTGAATTGCCGCGCAGCTTCGACGCCTCCCTCTATTTCATCGGCCGCATCCGCACGCCGTGGCGGCGGCGGGAGGATTGCCCGAAGAACGGCCGGGAATCGGACGCGGCGTGCACCATCGTGCTCGATCCGCGCTGGAAGGATGGTCTCAAGGGCCTGGAGACCGTCAGCCACGTCTTGGTGCTCTATTGGATGGACCAGGCGCGGCGCGATCTCGTGCTGCAAGCGCCGCGGCACTATTCCGAACTGCGCGGCACCTTCGCGCTGCGCTCACCGGTGCGCCCGAACCCGATCGCGGCCTCGGTGGCGCGGCTCGTGCGTGTCGAAGGCAATGCGCTCACGGTCGTCGGCCTCGACTGCCTCGACAACACGCCGCTGCTCGACATCAAGCCTTATTTCGCTTCAACCGACTCCGAGCCGAACGCTTCGGTCGGCTGGCACGCGGCGCGCAAGCGTTGAGATGGCATCAGAACAACGGCGGCAGTTCGCCGAGCGGCAGCATTCCCAGATAGACCGACCCATCGGCAATGCGCAGCGGCAGCAAGATCGCGGGCTTGTTGTCGATTTCGGTCGGCTGTCCCATCTTCTTGAGATTCTCGATCAAGCCGGCGTTGGCGGTATCTCGCACGACCCCGCTCAGGCCCGGCAGCAGGCGATCGAGCGCGTTCGTGCCTTGCGGCGATTGGCTGCTCATGCCCGAGAGCCGATCGATGCCTTGCGCAATCATCTTGTCGACGCCAAGGAGCGGCACGATGCGCTCGATGCCGACGATTGCAATGCTGACGAGGCCGTCGAGCTTGCCATGCTCGTTTACGGTGAGCGTACCGGTACCGACGATGAGGGCGTCGGATCGCGCGATACGCAGCGACTTGATTTCGATATTGCCGCCGGCTTCCTGCATCTCGCGAAATCGCGCCGACCACGGTTTCGGCAGTAGATCCTTGAAGCCTCGGAACACTGCGTCGATGTCGCCCTGGAGCGGTTCGGCGAGCAGGGGATGCGCGGCCGGCGCGCTTGCACCGCGGAAATGCAGCGTGGCGTCGATGACTGGATTGTTTACCGCGTTTCCGCCGACGATGCGGCCTTCAAATTGCGCACTGTCGGCCTGGGCCAGCAACGTGGCGTTCGCGCCGTCGGTGCGATCCAGGCGCGCGCGATCGAGCGCGACATCGAGGCTGTCCGGCGCGGGAGGAAGACCGCTGACCACCATCCGCGCCCGTGACCAGTTGGCGACGAAGCCTGTCGGGTGGTTCGGTTCGGCGACGGCCAGCGGTCCGATCACTTCGCCGACCAGTCGGGTCGGATGATAGACAGCGGCGATGACGTTGATGGCGGTCACCGTCACCGCAAACGGCGGCAAGCTGCCGCTGATCTTGGCCGAAGCCGTGCGGCAAGTCGCTTCGATGCGGAATGGAAATCCGCGGATCGTCTGCGCGCCGCAGGCGTAGATGCGGCCAGCCTTCGCTTCCCGATCAACCCAGGCCGCCAGCGTGCGGTCCGTCACTCCGGCGGCATAATACCAAAGCAGGCACCAGGCCCCGGCCAGCACGATTGCGGCGGCGACGAGCGCCAGAATGGTTCGCAGGCCGCGCCGGTGTCCAGGCGCGGCCTTGGCAGGATTCGTGCGCTGCCGCCGCGCCTGCGGCCGCATCATGTTGAGCGGAGATTCTCCCGGCATGAGCCTGCTTCGCCAGCCAAGTGTGGCGTTTCGAGGATGCGGCCGGCGGCATTGTGCCGTCGTCCTCATCCTGTTAGGCGAGCGGAACCACGGCCTGGAGTCAACGTCGACGATGGATGCAATTGCGGAGCGTGAGGCGGGCGACCTTTGGGTGTTCGGCTACGGCTCGCTGATGTGGCGGCCCGACTTTGAGTTCCTTGAACGCGTCGAGGCGCGGCTCGTCGGGCTGCACCGGGCGCTGTGCGTGTTTTCATTCGTCCATCGCGGTACGCCGGAGCGTCCCGGCCTGGTGCTCGGCCTCGATCGCGGCGGTGCATGCCGGGGCATCGCCTATCGGGTTGCGGCTTCGGCGCGAACCAAAACCATCGACTATCTGCGCGCGCGCGAGCAGGTGACTTCGGTCTATATCGAAACCATGCGGCGGATCGAGCTTGAAGACGAAGCGCGCCGGCAGGTGAGGGCGCTTTGCTACACAGTTGACCGCGGCCACGTTCAATATGCCGGGCGGCTGACGCTTGCCGAGCAGTTGCATTATGTGCGCCAGGGCCACGGAAGATCCGGCGCCGACCGCGACTACGTTTTGGAAACGGTGCGTGCGCTGGAAACGTTGGGCTATCGCGAGACCGAATTGCATCTTCTCGCCGACCGCCTCAAGGGTATTCATGAAGCCGAGGCTGCAGCACCGTCATCGTGAGGCCTTATGTCCGACGCTGCAAGCTCGCGCCGGCCTTGGGCGACCAGACGCGCCGTCGCTTCTTCCACGGCACTCTGCAAGCGTGCAAAGAATTCCTTGCGGTCGAGGCCCGGCGCTATCGGATCGAGAACCTCGACCAAAATCGTGCCCGGGCGGCGCAGCAGCGACCGGCGCGGCCAGAACAGCCCGGAATTGAGTGCAACCGGCACGCAGGCAACGCCAGCTTTGGCGTAAAGAAGCGCGACGCCGGGCTTATAGACCGGCTCGGCGTCGGGAGGCCGGCGCGTCCCTTCGGGGAAGATGATGATCTGCCGCGAGCGGCCGAGCTCACGTTGCGCGCGCTTCGTCATGCGCGACAGTGCGGCTAGACCGGCACTGCGATCGATCGGAATGAGGCGCGCCTTCCACATGAACCAGCCGAACAGCGGTATCCACATCAGCTCGCGCTTGAGCACGTAGATCGGATCGCCGAATACGGCATAGAGCGCGAATGTCTCCCACAGCGACTGGTGCTTGCAGGCGACGATGCATGCGCCTTGGGGAATTTTCTCGCGCCCGCGCCAGGCAACCTTGGTGCCGCAGATCACGCGCAACAGCCATAGGCTGCTGCGGGCGTAGGAGCGGATGAACGTGCGCAGGACCGGATAGGGCAGTACCAGGGTCGGCAGCGCCACGATCATGTGGACGATCAAGTTCACATAGAACATGGCGTTGAACAGGAGCGAGCGGAGGTGGAGGGCGAACGATCGGGACAAGGCGGACCTGTTCAATAGAGAGCGAATCGCAGCGTCGCCGTCATCGCAGGCGTTCTTCGGCCATGCGGAGATTGCCGCTGGCGGCCGCCACCGTATCGAAGTGCATGCGCAATTTGGCAAAAAGGAATTTCAGGTATTCCGACAGCACCAGCCTCGTTGTCGCGCTGTTCGACCACCACGGCTCGATGCGCAGCTTGTCGGAGACGACCGGGAAGGGGATCAGCGAAACGTCCGGCAATTGGTGAGCGAACTCGGCGAGCGCGCGCGGCATATGATAGGCGGAGGTGACGATGATCAGTGAGCGGAAATTGTGGTCAAGCGCCCAACGCCTTGCCTCGACGGCATTGCCGAGCGTGTTGAGGGCCGAATAGTCGAGGTCGACGCAGCAGTTGAGAATGCGGTCGTAGTCGACGACCTGGCGGGCGATGTCGCCGGTCGTGGTGCCGGGATTGACGCCAGTGATGAGGAGGCGCTTGCCGTGACCGGACGCCATCAGTTCCAAGGCGTCGCTGACGCGGGCGGTGCCGCCGGTCAGCACCACGATGCCGTCGGCGCTGCGGTCAAGCGTGACCTGCTCGTCCGGCAATAGCCAGATGAAGACGCCGAAGCCGATGACGAGCAGGATGGCGCCAAGGACGGCCAGCTTGACGGCAGCCGCCCTCATGCGTCGCGTCTTAACGGCTGATCTGAGGCTCACCATCTCCGCGCGTTTCTCCGCGCCAAATCTTGTTCAGGCTCATACTGATCGGCTTCCCGAGCCAGGATCATAGCTGCAATCCGGGCGACAAGTTGATAGCGGCCGCTCAATCGATGCTCTCGAGCGTGCTGCTGACCGTGTGGCGCGAGACCAATGCCGTGAGCACGGCCATGGCGACGATCTGAACCATGATCGCGAGATAGCCCGCAGCGCCGATGGAAATGCTGCCGAACAAGGCCGCCGCCTCGTCGCCTCCCGCGGTGCCCGAAAGCCAGGCACTGGCCGCGCCGATAATTCCGAACAGCACGATCGCGGCGCCGCCGCCGATGGCGCCGCCTTTCAGTCCGAGAATCAGGAAGTGCCGCTGAAACTGGCTCGCCACGAAGCTGTCGGTCGCGCCGACATAGTGCAGGACTTCGATGATCGGGCGGTTGGTCGCCATGGCGCCGCGGGTGGCGAAGGTCACCGACAGCATGGTCACCACGACGACCAGCCCGAGCACCGCGAGCCCGCCGGCGACCGCCGTGCCGGCCATGGTGCGCATCCGCTCGATCCAGCGGCGATGATCGTCGAGGCTCGCGCTCGGGACCTGGGCGGCGAGCGCCTTGCGCACGGCGGCAAAATCGGGCTGAGCGCCGAGCGTGAGCTTGACCACGATCATGCGCGGGATCGGCAGTTCGTCGAGCTTGAGGCCGCCGCCGAGCCAGGGTTCGACGAGTTTCGCCGAGTCTTCCTTTGAAAATGGTTCCACCTCGGCGATGCCCGGCGTCGAGCGCGCGATAGCGACCGCTTTGCCGACGTCGGCCTCGATGTCGCGTCCCGGCACCGGGCGGACCTGGATCGTGACTTCGCGCCCGACGTCGGAGCGCCAGTCGCTAGCCGCGGCGACCACCAGCATCGCGGAGCCGGTCGTGAGTGAAGCGAGGAAGGTCATGATGGCGACGACAGCGGCGAGCGAGCGGCCGGCAATGGAATTCTTCGGGACGATCGGGGTTGCCGTCTTGGACGAGCGGTCGAGCGTCGACGCCGCATCGAGTTCGTCCCACGGCTCGCGCATCGACGCCGCCGCGCGATCGAGCGGCTCAGTCGTAGACATGCAGGCGTCCTTCGTGGAGCACCAGGCGGCGTGCGTTGTACTCGTCCATCAGCGCGATGTCATGGGTGGCGATGACCACGGAAGTCCCCGACTTATTGAGCTCGATGAACAGGCGCAGCAGGCGCTGGCCCAAATTCGGGTCGACGTTGCCGGTCGGTTCATCGGCGAGCAGCAGTTGCGGCCGCGCGATCACCGCGCGCGCAATCGCGGCCCGCTGCTTCTCGCCGCCTGAGAGAACCGGCGGCAGCGCATCAATGCGATCACCGAGACCGACCCATTGCAACAATTCCACAACTTCGGCCCGGTAGTCGGCCTCGTCCTTGCCGATGACGCGCAACGGCAGCGCCACGTTCTCGTAGGTGGTCATGTGATCAAGCAGCCGAAAATCCTGGAACACGATGCCGATGCGCCGCCGCAACGTGGCGCGGCCGTCCTTGCTCAATGTCGCGGTGTCGCTGTCGAACATCGTGATCAGGCCGCGCGATGGCCGCAGGCTCAGGAACAGAAGACGCAGAAGCGAGGTCTTGCCGGCGCCCGACGGCCCGGTGAGGAACTGAAACGAATTGCCCTCGATTCGAAAGTTGAGATCGCGCAAGATCTCCGGGCCCAGCCCGTAGCGCAAGCCGACATTCTCGAAACGGATCACGCCGTCCTCCGCAATGTCGGCCGCCGCGTGGGGCCCGCGCCCATTGCCCCTGAGCCGCCGCCTGATTCGCCTTGCGACAAATCTAACACCGGGCCGGCCGGAGGCGGTCCGGCTTGGTTTCCAATTCGTTAACGGATCGGTTGCTAGCGTGGTCCTAAACGTGGCTGCTCTATTGATTCGCCGATGCTGATCGCCTGCCCGTCCTGCGCTACATCCTATGCCGTCGACGTGGCAAGCCTGCGGCCGAACGGGCGCAAGGTGCGCTGCGTTCGCTGTCATACGGTTTGGCGTCCTGAACTCAACCAGGCGGCCAGGCTCCTTGCGGCCGCGAACGACATTGCCCCAGAGGCACCGGTGCCGCCCGCCGATCCCCCAACGCCCGCTCCGGGCGGGGCGAGCGCGGACGACACGCAGTGGCGGGAGGCGCTCGCGGAAGGCCTGCCGCCGCCTCCGGCATCGGCCGGGTCTTCCGATTTGGCGCCGGCCGATGTCGCGCCCGAAGCGGTCGACAGCCCGACGGAGGACCTCGCCGTCGAAGCGCCGCCGCTCGCGCCCGAGGAGGGCGGCGCGGGCAGCCAAAGTCGCGAGACCGTCGACGCCGTGGTCGGGGACGATGAGGAGGAGGCTGCGGCCGCCGAGGCTCCTGTTGTGGATGTCGAGAGCTACGCGGCGCGGAGCTGGCGGGGCCGTTCGTTTCGCGTATCGCTGCGCTGGCCGCTGACACACCTGCAGAACGGCATCCTCGCTCTCCTCATCGTCGACGCCGTTTTGATCGCGTGGCGCACCGACGTCGTTCGCCTGCTGCCGCAGACCGCATCGTTTTACGCGATGATGGGCTTGGCGGTGAATGTGCGCGGCCTCGCCTTCGAAGGCATTACCACGACCACGGAACAGCACGAGGGCGTTCCGATCCTCGTCGTGGAAGGCAGCGTCGTCAATCAGACCAACAGGCTTCTTGAGGTACCCCGGCTCAGATTCGCGCTACGCAATTCCGGGCGCGAGGAAATCTACACCTGGACCGTCGTGCCGCCGCGCGCATCAGCAGCGCCCGGTGAATCCGTCGCGTTTCGCACCCGCCTCGCGTCCCCACCAGTCGATGGCCGCGACGTGCTGGTGCGTTTCCTTACTCGCCACGACATCATCGCCGGAGCACGGTGACAACCATGGCCCGCATTCTCATCGCCGAAGACGAAGAAGCGCTGTGCGCCATGTGCGCGCGGGCGCTGACCATGGACGGTCACGAGGTGAAGACCGCCTGCGACGGCAGCGACGCGCTCGAGATACTGACGC
>DATJYT010000290.1:0-4812 GCA_035499475.1 Xanthobacteraceae bacterium
CCCTCAACGAAGCGCCCGGCGGTGTGGCTCAGCGATTGATCATTCGCCTGCGCCGACTTGACCCGATCGGCCAAGGTCGGATCGACGGCAATGCCGCGGTCGGCGGCAAGCGCGACGAAGCTTTGCGCGAGATCGGTATCGTCGGCTGCAAGGGCCGAATTGATTTCCCGTTCGGCGATGTCCCGGTTGAAGCCGCGATCAAGGGCGCGGTCGGCGATGGCGACCGGATCGTCCGCGGCGGCAAGCTCGCGCGCTTGGACGCCGCCGTGAATGACGATGATCGCGGCGAGCGCAAACACCGCCACGCCCGCAAGCGCGAACAGCGGATGGCGCAGGATCCGGACGATTTGGGCTTGAACGGTGACTGGCTTTGAAGCGGTCATGCCCGTCAAGTGCCGCCCGTTTGTGGCGTTTTGACAACCGACCGCCCGCGCAAGGAATTATTGGAATCGTCCGCGCCGGCCGCTATGGTGCCGGCCGGATCGTCAACGCCCGGACAGGCCATCGAAAACCATGACGGAAGCCATTGTTCCGCATTTCCACAACGACGCCGGGGTAGACGTCATCGAGATCGGCGCCAGGGAGTTCATGTGCGTCGGGGCATTGCCGCCGTTCGACCATCCGCATGTCTACTGCGACATGGGCGATGATGCCGAATATGTCTGCCCTTATTGCTCGACGCTCTACCGGCACAATCCGGCGCTCGCGCCGAAAGCCGCGCGTCCGCCCGAATGCGAATTGCCCGACAGCTTTTTCTGAGCAGCCCGCGGCACGCGTGATCTGAGGAGCGCGTGACCTGAGGAGCGCGTGATTTGGCGACGTCGCGCACCGTTATTGTTGCCGGAGCCGGCATCGCCGGGCTCGCCTCGGCGCTGGCGCTCGCCCGCAACGGCTTTCGCGTCACCGTGCTGGAACAGGCCGAGCGGCTCGAGGAGACCGGCGCCGGCATCCAGCTTTCACCCAACGCCACGCGCTGCCTGATCGATCTCGGGCTCGGCGAGAGGCTGCGGCCCCACGTGGTATCGCCGCAAACGCTGCGCGTGCGCGACGCGCGCACCGGCAAGGACATCGTTGCCATGCCGCTCGGCGTCGCGGCCGAACAGCGTCACGGCGCGCCGTACTGGTCGATTCATCGCGGCGACCTGCAAGCGGCGCTCGTTGCCGCCGTCACCACGCAAAGCGCGATCAGCGTCAAGCTCGATATGCGCGTCGAGGACTTCGTCACCGATACCGACGGCGTCAGCGTCGCGGCGCGCGGCAGCGCCGGCATGGCCCATGAACGCGGCATGGCGCTGATCGCCGCCGACGGGCTGTGGTCGATCGCGCGCACACGCATCGGCGCGAATGACAGCCCGCGCTTTGCCGGCCGCGCCGCCTATCGCGCCTTGGTGCCGGCGGCACAGGTCGCGCCGGAATTTCGTGAGCCGAACGTCCATCTCTGGCTCGGCCGCGACGCTCACCTCGTCCACTATCCGGTCAAGGGCGGCAGCGTCATCAACATCGTCGCCATCATCAACGATCGCTGGAACGCGCCGGGCTGGAGCGAACCGGCGAGCCGCGCCGATCTTTTGCCGCGCTTTCCCGAATCATCGTGGGCAGAGCCGGCGCGCGGCTTGCTCGGCCTGCCTGACGCTTGGCTGAAATGGGCGCTGCATGATCGCGCGCCGCTGACGAACTGGACGCTCGGCCCGGTGGCGCTCGCGGGCGACGCTGCCCACCCGATGCTGCCCTACCTGGCGCAGGGCGCCGCCATGGCAATCGAGGACGCCGTCGTCGCGGCGCATTGCCTCGCGCGCAGCCCGGACGATCCAGCCGCGGCGTTGCGTATTTATTGCCTGTCGCGGCGCGCGCGGACCCGCAAAGTCCAACGGGCCGCAGCCCGCAACGGCGTGCGCTATCACTTCGCCGGGCTGCGCGGCCTCGCGCGAAATGCGGCGATGCGGGCCCTAGGCGGCGAGCGGCTGTCCCGGCACTACGATTGGATTTATGATTGGCGGGCGCCCGAGACGTCGCCGACGTCCTGAGCGGACGCACGGCCGGGACCGATGACGACAACCGCAACAGAACATTCTCTGTTTCCCAGCACCATCGCCGGCAGCCTGCCGAAGCCGGCGTGGCTCGCCGAGCCGAACAAGCTGTGGCCGCAGTGGCGTCTCAAGGGCGAAGAGCTTGCGGCCGCCAAGGACGACGCTACGTTGCTCGCGCTCAAGCTTCAGGAAGACGCCGGCATTGACATCGTCACCGACGGCGAAGAAGCGCGCCAGCATTTCGTGCACGGCTTTCTCGAAGCGGTCGACGGTATTGATTTCAACAAGCGCGTCGAGATGGGCATCCGCAACGACCGCTACAAGGCGATGTGCCCGACCGTGGTCGGCGAATTGCGGCTGCGCTCGCGCGTGCACCAACGCGAGGCGCGCCTCGCCCGGGCCCACACCACTAGGAAACTGAAGTTCACCCTGCCCGGGCCGATGACCGTCGTCGATACCATCGCCGACGCGCACTATGGCGACCGCGTGAAAATGGCAATGGCGTTCGCGGCGCTGCTCAATGAGGAAATCCGCGGCCTCGCCGCCGACGGCGTCAACGTGATCCAGTTCGATGAGCCGGCGTTCAACGTCTACATGGACGCCGCCGCCGGATGGGGCATCGAGGCACTGCACCGCGCCATGGACGGCGTCGCCTGCGTGAGCGCGGTGCACATTTGCTACGGTTACGGCATTCCCGCCAACATCGAGTGGAAAGCCGCGCTCGGCGCCGAGTGGCGCCAATACGAGAAGTTCTTTCCGGCGCTGGCGAAAAGCCGCATCGATCAGGTGTCGATCGAATGCATCAATTCGCACGTACCGATGAGCGTGCTCAAACTGCTCGACGGCAAGGCGGTGCAAGTCGGCGTCATCGACGTCGCCACCGACAAGATCGAGACGCCCGAAGAGGTCGCTGCCGTTATCGGCGAGGTATCCAAATACGTCGCCAAGCAAAACATCATCGCCTCGACAAACTGCGGCATGGCGCCCATGCGCCGCGAAATCGCCGCAAAGAAACTGGAAGCACTCGGCCGGGGCGCCGCACTCGCGCGCACAAGATTCGGTTAAGCCGCCGCAATCTCAAGCAAATCCAATCGCTAAGATATTGTTAAAGTTTTGCCGATTGGATGATCCGAGTTCATTTCAGGGAAGTGCAATGTACGTGCCGTTCGTGACGACCGTCTCATTCGCGGATCGCGATGGAATGACGGTCCGCCTGCAATATGGAGTCTCCGCCGGAAGCGAAATCGAGGCTCGAAACGAGCTTGAACGGCGGCTGATCAACCAAGAGCTCTGCAATTACTCCATTTCGGAAATCCGACCCGCCACGTCGAGCGAAGCGGAAGCGCTCAATCTGACAGCGGGCTCGATTAAGCTGCTGAATTAAACAGCAACCGGCGCGGTCGCTTATAATTACGGCAACGACTTCCGATGTGTCATGCTCCGCGAAGGGCTTGCGCGGATCATGCCAGGCCAGCGTTACTCGCGCTTTCCCATCAGGACGTCGCGCAGCACCGTCGCATGGCTTAATTCCAACTCGCGCGTGGCAGTGATCAAGGTCGCCCTGCGGCCTTTGATCCGCGCGCGAAGCGCCGCGAGTTCATCAGGGTGTGCTGAAAGCTCGCGCATGTAGCGGCGACGGAATTCCGCCGCGCGTGTCGGGTCGTGCCCGTACCATTTTCGCAACTCGTTCGATGGCGTGAGCTCGTGCGGCCACGCATCATATTTGAGCGTCGCCTTGGATAAGCCCCGCGGCCACAGCCGATCGATCAGGATGCGAATCCCGTCGCCGGCGGACGCTTCCTCATAGACTCGCTTGATACCGATCGACGCGGACTTTCGCCCTGCCCGCTTGGTGCTCGGCTTGCGCCTGGCCGGTTCTGCTTTCGCGACCTTCATCGGTCGCTGCGCGACAGCACGTCGATCAGCTCGGCGACCTTGCGCCGCTGCTCGGCCTTGTTGCCGGAGGCGATGGCGTGCTCGACGCAGTGCGCGGTGTGATCGGCAAGGATTTCTTCCTCGGCACGGCGAAGCGCGGCGCGCACCGCGGAAAGCTGGGTCACGATGTCGATGCAATAGCGGTCGTCCTCGACCATGCGAGCAAGGCCGCGTACCTGGCCTTCGATCCGCTTGAGGCGCTTGAGCACCGCTGTCTTGGCAAGGGGTTGCATCGCGTCTATATACCCCTACCGGGTATCGGTTTCAAGCAGGTTTTGACCGTGGATCATTCGCTTCATTCCCACGCCGGCGCTGCCGCCGTCGATCCGGTATGCGGCATGAAAGTCGACCCGGCGACGAGCCGCTTCCAGCATTTCCTTCGCGGCCGCAATTATTATTTCTGCTCGGCCGGCTGCCGCAGCAAGTTCGCCGCCGACCCGGCAAAGTACCTGGAGGAAACCGCCGCCGTCCCGGAAGCGCCAGCGGGCACGATCTTCACCTGCCCGATGCATCCGGAAATCCGCGAGGTCGGCCCCGGCGCCTGTCCGATCTGCGGCATGGCGCTCGAGCCGGAAGCCGGCGGCGAGGATGACGGCGGCGAGCGCACCGACATGACGCGCCGGTTCTGGATTTCCGCGGCGCTGGCGGCGCCCGTCGTCGCCATCGACATGGGCGGCCATTTCGGCCTGTTTCATTTGGCCGGCGCGTTATCGGCCACTGCGCAGCTCGTGCTGACAACGCCGGTCGTGCTGTGGGGCGGCTGGCCGTTCTTTGTTCGCGGCGCACAATCGCTGCGCACGCTCAATCTCAACATGTTCACGCTGATCGCCATGGGCACCGGCGTCGCCTA
>DATJYT010000291.1:0-7195 GCA_035499475.1 Xanthobacteraceae bacterium
CCGCTGCGCCGCTCGGCCCAGCGCATGTCAAGCACGTGCAGCGCCGCATTGACGACGGTCGCGACCAGCAGCAGGAACAGGATCAGCGCATACATGCGCCGGTTGTTGAAGTCGGCATAAGCGTCCGCGATGTCGCGACCGAGGCCTGCCGGCGACAGGATGAATTCGGCGGCGATCACGGCGATGAAGCCGTAGCTGACCGAAAGCTTGACGCCGGTGAAGAGGTAAGGCGCCGCGGCGGGAAGCTGCAATGTCAGTGCGGTCGTGATCGGGCTCAGCCGATGGACGCGCGCGACTTTGGTAAGTACGCGCGGGACGCGATCGAGGCCGTTGAGCGTGGCAATGATCATGGCGACGATCGCTGTCGCCACGCCGATCACCACGATCGGCATGGGCGAAAGGCCGAAGATCGCGATCAGCACCGGATAGAAAATGAAGATCGGAACCGCGTAATAGGTGGCGAAAAACGGATCGAGCGCCTCCCGTACGCGCGGCAGCGCATGGATTGCGATGCCGGCGACAAAGCCGAGCGCGATCGAAAGCACGATCACGACGACGATCAGGCCGAGCGTGCGTTCGATGTCGGCGGTGATGCTGCCGGAAGCCAGGAGCGTCACCAGCGCGCCCGCCATTTCGGACGGCGGAATGACGACGCGGTGATTGATGAGGCCGAAGCGGCACGCAAGCTCGAGCGCGCCGACCATCGCCACGATAACGGCCATTCTGATAAGTCCGCTGCGCGTCATTCCGCCGCCGCTGCGGCCAAGCCGGAATGACCGAGCGCCTTGAGCGATTCGCCGCGCAGGCGTTCCCACAACCGCGCGGTGATCTCGCCGAACGCCGGCTCGGTGACGATGGTGCTGTCGCGCTCGCGCGGCCAGCCGGTCGCGATGATGTCGATGAAGCGGCCCGGCCGCGCCGACATGGCGCCGATGCGGTCGGCGAGCATCGCCGCCTCGTCGAGCGCATGTGTGATGAGAAGGACCGTCGCGCCGGTCCTTCGCCACAGCCGCAGCACCTCGTCGCCCATGAGGAGGCGCGTCTGCGCGTCGAGCGCGCCGAACGGCTCGTCGAGCAGGATGAGGCGCGGCTGCAAAACGAGCGTGCGCGCGATGCAGACGCGCTGGCGCATGCCGCCGGACAACTGCGCCGGATAGGCTTGGGCGAAGTCCTTGAGCCCCATGAAAGCCAGCGCGTCATCGACGCGGCGGCGCGCCTCGGCTTCGGGAACGCCGTTGCGCCGCAGGCCGAACGCGGCATTATCGGCGACCGTCAGCCAGGGAAAGCTGGCGTCCTCCTGGAAGACGATGCCGATGCCTTCGGGGACTTCGTTGCTGACCGTCTTGCCCTCGAACATCACCGTGCCGGCGCTCGGCCGCTGCAAGCCGGCGAGCACTTCGAGAAAGGTGGATTTGCCGCAGCCGGACGGACCGACCACGGCAAAGAACTCGCCCTTGCGCAGATCGAGGTCGATCGGACCGAGCGCGTGCACCGGCGACTGCCCTGCGGCCGCCGGATAGGTCCGTGTCACGCCGGCGATTTGCGCATGGACGTCACGCTGGAGCGAGTCGGGCACGAAGCGGCCTTCACTTCTGCAAGTCGGCCGGCAGGAAGGACGTGTCCACCATCTTGGAGAGATCGACATCGTGGTCGAGCATGCCGACGTATTTCATCGCCCGAACCGTGGTCTCAAGCAGCGGCATTTCGATCCGCCCCTCGCTGTAGAATTTTGCAGCGACCAACTGCTGCATCATGGTGTCGATGTCCTTCGGCGGTAGCGGCGCATAGATCGGCTCGAGAATCTTGCTCGCGTCCGCCGTGTGCTCGTAGATGAATTTAACGGCCTCGCGCCGGCCGGCGAGGATGGCGCGAAGCTTGGCGGGGTTCTTCTTGATCAGATCGCCGGTCGCGATGCCGACCGCAGGCGGCAATGCCGGCAGGTCCTTCGGGCCCATGATGACCCGGTACTTGCTTTCACCGCCGCGCATCAGAAACAGAATGCCGGGAATGCTGGTGGCATCGACGACGTGGTTTTCCAAGGCAGTGAGCGCGCCGGAGAGGTTGCCGAGCGCGACGCGCTGCACCTGCTTGGGATCGAGGCCGACCTTTTCGGCGGCGATGACCGCCGTCATCTCGCCGAGCGACTTCGGATTGCTGATGGCGAATTTCTTGCCTTTGAGATCCGCCATGGTCTTGATCGGCGAGTCCGGCATCACGATGATGACGTTGTCGGCGAGCGAGCGCGAGCCGATATCGACGATCTTGATGTCCTGGCCTTCGAGAATGGCGGCGATGATGCCGGCCGGCGAGGTCTCGCCATAGCCGAGGTCGCTGGCGATCACGGCGCGCACCGAGGAACCGCCGCCTTCGCCGGAAATGACGCCGGTGATATCGACGCCGGCCTTCTTGAAGAAGCCCTTCTCGATGCCGATGCCATAAGGCGCACCCGAAGGGTCCGCCTTGTACTGCGTCACGAGAATGTCTTCGGCCGCCGCCGGCGACGATTGCGCCCCAAGGCACAAGGCGACGGCGGCAATGCCGGCCATGCTTCCCAATCTCGACATGATAGTCCTCCCTCCGGGTGTTTTGCGCCTGGCACCGCCTTTCGGCGAGCGACGCAATCGCCGGGCGTCATTATCTCCCGCCCGCGAAAGAATGGAAATGCGACCTGTTTTGCCGCCTGCCGGGAATGATAGAATCATCGATAATGAACAGAAAGTGCGGCGCAAGCCGCGCGGGAAGGGCCAGGGGGTAAGCGGTCGATGACATTGCTGACACCGAGCGATCCGGCGCCGGCCGTAACGGCAAAGCCCCTATGGCTCGCCTCCTATCCTGCGGATGTTCCGCAGGCGATCGATCCGGATTTCTATCCGTCGCTCCACGCCATGCTGCTTGATTCGTGCCGTCGTCACGCCGAGCGTCCGGCGTTCGAGTTTCTGAGCACGCAGATGACTTATGCGGAGTGGGAACGCGACAGCCGTGACTTCGCGGCCTTTCTCCTCGAGGAGGTGAACTGCCTGCCAGGCGACCGCGTGGCGATCATGCTGCCCAACATGTTCGCTTACCCGGTCACTTTTCTCGGCACGCTTCGCGCCGGCCTCACCGTCGTCAACGTCAACCCGCTCTACACGCCGCGCGAGCTCAAGGAACAGCTCGCCGATTGCGGCGCCGTGGTCATCGTGATCATGGAGAATTTCGCCCACAAGCTTGAAGCGGTCATCGCCGAGACGAAGGTCCGCCACGTCGTGGTGGCACGGCTCGGCGATTTCGTGCCGATGCTCAAGCGCTGGGCGTTCAATTTTGCGAACTCGTATATCCAGCACGCCGTGCCGGACTGGCACTTCGAGACCTTCACGATGCTGCAGGACGCCTGCAGCCGCGAACCGAGCGGGTACTATGAGGATGCGAAAACGCCGGCAACGGCGGTGGCCTTGTTGCAATATACCGGCGGCACAACAGGCGTGCCCAAGGGCGCGATGCTGACGCACCGCAATCTCGTCGCCAACACGCTGCAATGCTCGTCCTGGACCGGGCCGGCGTCGGGTCACGAAGACGAGCGGGCGCTCACCCCGCTGCCGCTCTATCACATCTTCTCGCTAACGGCGAACCTGCTGACATTCGCAGTGATGGGCGCGTTGAATGTGCTTATTCCCGATCCGCGCGATCTCAATCGCCTCATCCGCACCATCCGCGATGCGCAGATCACGGCAATGTCGGGCGTCAACACGCTGTTCAACGCGCTCATCCATTCTCCGGACTTTGCCGCTCTCGATTTCTCCAAGTTGCGGGTGACGATCGGCGGCGGAGCGGCGGTGCAGACCGAGGTGGCGCAGCGCTGGCGCGCGATCACCGGCAGCGACTTGGTCGAGGGCTACGGTTTGACCGAGGCCTCGCCGGTGGTCTGCATCAATCCGATCACGAGCCCGAAGCTCGGCACCGTCGGCCTGCCGGTGCCCTCCACCGAAGTCACCATCCGCGACGATGCGGGCAAAATTCTTCCCGTCGGCGAACACGGCGAGGTCTGGGTGCGCGGACCGCAGGTGATGCAGGGCTATTGGGAGCGCCCCGATGAGACCAGACGCGTCCTCACCGAGGACGGCTGGCTGCGCACCGGAGATATCGGCGCCTTCGACGCGCAGGGCTTTCTGAAGCTGCTCGACCGCAAGAAGGACATCATCATCGTGTCCGGCTTCAAAGTCTTCCCCAACGAGGTGGAAGATATCGTCATGCATCATCCGGGCGTGCTGGAAGCGGCGGCCATCGGCGTGCCGGATGAACGCACGGGCGAGGCGGTGAAGCTCTTCATCGTGAAGCGTGATCCGGCGCTGACCAAGACCGCTTTGAATAAATTTCTCCGCGACAATCTGGTGAACTACAAAGTCCCCAGGATCGTCGAATTCCGCGACCAACTGCCGAAGAGCAATGTCGGGAAAATTCTGCGCAAAGAGCTGCATTGAGGGCATACGCCGGGCGCTGTCCACCGGCCTTTCCGCTGTCAGGGCCGGCGCGGCCCCTAGCAAACGGGGCGATTTCTTGTCCATGTGACCTCCTCGTGAATCGTCTTGGCATCATGATCCTCCCGTTCGCCGGGCGGGCAGAAACCGGACGCGGCCTATTTGATTTCGCTCAACCTGATGGCACGCGATTTTTGCGAACTTATTTCAATGGCTAAGCATGTCGACATACAACGGTTCACGCAGCGTGCGCTGATCGTCGGCGCGGTCGTCGGATTGGCAGCGGGGTTGATTGCTCGCGTTGCCGCATATCCGAGTATGGCCGCCCTTTGCTGGACGCTTGCCACAGTTCCGGTCATCGCCGCCTTGACGGTGTCCATTGTCCGCGATCTTGCCGCCGGACGCTTCGGCGTCGACGCCATCGCGTTGGTGTCGATGACGGCGGCGCTGTTGCTCCGTGAGCCGTTGGCTGGCGCTGTCGTCGCGGTGATGTATGCCGGGGGCAACGCGCTTGAGGATTTCGCGATTGGTCGCGCCGAGAACGATTTGCGAGCGCTCATCGATCGGGCGCCGCGGATTGCACATCGGCGGTTGGATCACAGCGTCGAGGACGTGGCGGTTGACGCGATTGCAATCGGGGACGCCATTCTGGTCCGCGGCGGCGAAGTCGTTCCAGTCGACGGGTTGGTTCTTTCGGCGCTTGCGATGATCGATGAATCAGCACTGACCGGCGAGCCCATGCCGGTCAGTAAGATGCAAGGCGCTACGGTTTATAGCGGCACGCTCAATGTCGGTGAGGCCTTCGAAATGGCTGCGTCGGCAATTGCGGGCGAAAGCACTTACTCGGGCATCCTGCGGCTCGTCACGGCAGCTCAGACCGCCAAGGCGCCATTTGCGCGGCTCGCCGACGGCTTTGCGCTTGTCTTTCTGCCTATCACGCTCCTGGTCGCTGCCATCGCTTGGCTGATTTCCGGCGACCTCACGCGCAGCCTCGCGGTTCTGGTCGCGGCGACGCCCTGTCCGTTGATACTTGCGCCGCCGGTCGCTTTCATCGCCGGCGTCGCCCAGGCCGCCCGGCGCGGCATTTTGATCAAGGGGGGTGGTCCGATCGAAGCGCTAGCGCGTTGCCGCACGGTCCTGTTCGACAAGACCGGTACGCTCACCGTCGGCGGCGCGCGGCTTCTTTCCATCGAGGTTGCTCCCGGCCAGACGCCGGACGCCGTGCTGGAATTCGGCGCCGCGCTTGAACAGGCCTCGCATCATGCGCTCGCCGGCGCCGTCGTCCAGGCGGCGCTCGATCGCGGACTGCGATTGCCGATGCCGACTGACATCCGCGAATTCACGGGCTCAGGCATCTCCGGCACCATCGGAGGTCGACGCGTCACTGCTGGTTCCCGCGATCTGATATATGCGCACCGGCCGCCCGAAGAGTGGGCTTTGCGCGCGATCCGCCGGGCCTCATGGCGATCCGCACTCGCGGTTTTCATCGCCGTCGACGATTGTGCTGTCGGTGCGCTTTTGCTCGCTGACGAGCTGCGCGCTGAGACGCCGTTGGCAATCCGGATGTTGCGCGCCGCCGGCGTCGAACGCATCGTCATGGTGACCGGCGACCACGCGGTCGCGGCTGAAACGATCGGCGCGGCCCTCGATCTTGACGCTGTGTTGCCCGACCGCAGTCCGGCCGACAAGGTCGATGCGGTACGAACCGAACAGCGGCTTCAGCCGACTGTCATGATCGGCGACGGCATCAACGACGCCCCCGCATTGGCCGCCGCCGACGTCGGGGTGGCCATGGGTGCGCGCGGAGCCAGCGCGTCGTCCCAGGCAGCCGACGTCGTCATCTTGGCCGACCGCCTCGATCGCGTCGGTGACGCGATCGTTATTGGTCAGCGCGCGCGACGAATCGCGGTTGAAAGCATTGTCGCTGGCATGAGCTTGTCCAGCTTGGCAATGCTTGCGGCCATGCTCGGCTTTCTTGCACCAGTGCCCGCTGCGATCCTTCAGGAAGTGATCGACGTTGCGGTGATCTTGAATGCGTTGCGCGCATTGCGGCCAGCCTACAAGCGCGCAACGCGCGTCCTGCCGAGCGAGACCGGCCGCGCGCTACACCACGATCACGTCGCGCTCGGCCAGATTCTCGATCGGCTGCGATCGATTGCCGATCTTCTCGACGACGCGACGCCCGGGAGCGCTGCGGCGCTCATTGAGGAGGCGAACGGGCTGGTGCAGCGGAGCGTAGTTACCCATGAGCGCGACGATGAAGGGACCGTCTATCCGCGTCTTGCGAGCGTACTGGCCGACCGCCACGGACTGAGCGCCATGAGCCGCGCCCACCGCGAGATTTTGCACTTGGCCCGGCTACTGGCCCGGCTGGTCGCGGAAATGCCGTCGACGCCTGTCGACCGCTATCTCATCCGCGACGCCCAGCGTGCGATTGAATCGATCGAGGCTCTGGTACGCGTCCACACCGCGCAGGAGGAGGATATTTACGACGCTGTTCTGGCAGGCTGACGGGCTTCCTGAGCCTGCCGCTTAGTGGTAACGCTACCGGCGCCTACAAACAGGAGGGAGGATCGCCAGCCCATGTCGAAGTTGCAGCTATCGTTCGCGTGCGGTCTCTATGATCGGATGCAGCCGCTTTACACCGGCGAGGTCAAGCCGGACGGCATCGACCTCAACTTCATCGCCATCGATCAGCCGCGCCCGATCTTCGACCGCATGTCTGGAGGGCAGGAATTCGA
>DATJYT010000292.1:0-4223 GCA_035499475.1 Xanthobacteraceae bacterium
TTCACCGTGAGGTCGAGGCCCTTGAGAATGGGCTTGCCGTCGATCTCGACGTGCAGGTTCTTGATTTCCAATAGCGGCATGGCGTTGGCATTTCTTTCAGTAGGTCGGACGCAGTCCGCTTATCCGACCGAGCCTTCGAGCGAGACCGAGATCAGCTTCTGCGCCTCGACGGCGAATTCCATCGGCAATTGCTGCAAGACGTCCTTGACGAAGCCGTTGACCACGAGCGCCGTCGCCTCCTCGGCGGAAAGGCCGCGCTGGCGGCAATAGAACAGCATGTCCTCGGAAATCTTCGAGGTGGTGGCCTCGTGCTCGAACACGGTCGAGGAATTCTTGGCCTCGATATACGGCACCGTATGGGCGCCGCACTTGTCGCCGATGAGCAGCGAATCGCAATTGGTGAAGTTGCGCGCGCCGCCGGCGCGCCGGTGCGCGGTGACAAGGCCCCGATAGGTGTTGTTGGAGTGTCCGGCAGCGATGCCCTTGGAGATGATGCGGCTTGTCGTGTTCTTGCCGAGATGCAGCATCTTGGTGCCGGAATCGACCTGCTGATAGCCGTTGGAGATGGCGATCGAATAGAACTCGCCGCGCGCATTGTCGCCGCGCAGGATGCAGCTCGGATATTTCCAGGTGATGGCCGAGCCGGTCTCGAGCTGGGTCCAGGAGATCTTCGCGTTCCTGCCGCGGCAATCGCCGCGCTTGGTGACGAAGTTATAGACGCCGCCGCGGCCTGCGGCATCGCCCGGATACCAGTTCTGGATGGTCGAGTATTTGATCTCCGCGTCGTCGAGCGCGACGAGCTCGACCACCGCGGCATGAAGCTGGTTCTCGTCGCGCACCGGCGCGGTGCAGCCTTCGAGGTAGCTCACATAGGAGCCCTTGTCGGCGATGATCAGCGTACGCTCGAACTGGCCGGTGTTGCGCTCATTGATGCGGAAATAGGTCGACAGCTCCATGGGACAGCGCACCCCCGGCGGCACATAGACGAACGAGCCGTCGGAGAACACCGCCGAATTGAGCGTGGCGAAGAAGTTGTCGCTCACCGGCACTACCGAGCCGAGATACTTCTTCACCAGATCGGGATGCTCCTGGATCGCTTCCGAGATCGGCATGAACAACACGCCGGCCTTGGCGAGCTCGGCCTTGAACGTGGTCGCGACCGAAACTGAATCGAACACCGCGTCGACCGCCACGCGGCCGTAACCGTTGCCGCCCTCGGCGGCGCCGTCATCGTCTTCGCCGGACGGCTTCTCGATGCCGAGCAGCGCTTCGCGCTCGCGCAGCGGAATGCCAAGCTTCTCGTAGGTCTTGAGAATTTCCGGGTCGATCTCGTCGAGCGACTTCGGCCCGTCCTTCTTCTTGGGCGCGGAATAGTAATAGGTGTTCTGATAGTCGATGGGGCCATACTCGACCTTGGCCCATTTCGGCTCGTGCATGGTGAGCCAGCGCTTATAGGCGTCGAGCCGCCAGGCCAGCATCCATTCGGGCTCGTTCTTCTTCGCCGAGATGAAACGGACCGTATCCTCCGAAAGGCCCTTGGGGGCCTTCTCGGATTCGATCAGCGTCTCGAATCCATATTTGTACTGGTCAACGTCAATACGGCGGACCTGATCAACGGTCTCTTGTACTGCCGGCATTCGTCCCTCCGCTCACGGTTTCAAGGACCGCGGGTTGGATTTAGTCGGTTATGGTCGGTGTCCGGTGCCGGGTCACCCCATTCTTAGCCGTCCGAACCGCTCAAACGGCAATTGTATCAATCGTTTAGGTTACTCTCGCCGGCCTTTTCAGGCGGCAACGCCTTGCCGCTCCTTAGATAATGCAGTTGCGAGCTTTCTCCAAGCACTATGGAACCGTTCTATGTCGGCTTCGGTGGTGGTCCAGCCAAGGCTGACGCGGACCGCGCCGCGTAGCAGCGCAGGGGAAATCCCCATGGCGGCAAGCACATGGGAAGGTTGGACCTTTCCCGATGAGCACGCCGCGCCTGACGACACCGCAACGCCCTCAAGATCGAAAGCGATGACCGCCGTCTCGGCCTTTACACCTTCGAGGGCGAAAAGCGTCGTATTCGGCAGCCGTTCCGCACCGGCCCCGAAGATCACGGCTTGGGGCGAGATGGTCTTCAGGCCCGCTTCCAAAGCGCTCCGCAACGCCGACATGCGTTCGGCTTCCACGGCCCGCCCATTGCGCGCCGCCGCGGCAGCCGCACCGAAAGCTGCGATCCCGGCGACATTCTCGGTGCCGGCCCGCATGCTGCGCTCCTGGCCACCGCCGCGGATAAGCGGATCGGCAATGTGAATATCGTCGCCGCGCCGGACCAGGGCGCCGACGCCCTTGGCGCCGCCGATCTTGTGGGCGGACAGCGTCAGCAGGTCGGCGCCGAGCGCGCCCATATCGCACGGAATGCGGCCCGCGGCCTGCACTGCATCGACGTGAAGGAGACCCCCGGCCGCATGGACGATGGCTGCTGCTGCCGCAACCGGCTGCAGGACGCCGGTTTCATTATTGGCCAGCATGATTGAAACGAGCGGCCGCGACGCCTTGGCGACGGCATCCGAGAGGGCATCAAGATCGATCTGACCATCGCCGCCCACCGGAATATCGAAGATCGCGTCGCGCGGAAACCGCCCGCCGGTCCGCACCGAAGAATGCTCGATTGCGGACATCAGCAGCCTGTCGCGCACGCGTCTTTCGCCCACGGTCTCGATCGCTGGCGTCAGCGCCAGCATGTTGGCTTCGGTGCCGCTTGAAGTGAAAAACACGTCAGCCGGGCGCGCGCCGACCAGTGCGGCGACGTCGTCGCGTGCATGCTCGACGACCCGGCGCGCGGAGCGCCCCTCGGCGTGAACCGAGGAGGGATTGCCGACCACCGCCATTGCGTCGGCGAGCGCCCGTTGCGCCTCTTCCCGCATCGGCGTGGTGGCGTTCCAATCGAAATAGCTGCGTTCGGACATGCCGGTTATGCTTGCTTTTCGTCCCCCGGCCTGTGCTAGAAGTCGCGACCCAATGCCCGCGCCGGACAATGCACGCTGCCAGTTGCGAAATTTAGAAGTGAATATAAATACTTACGCGTGCCGGACAATAGCGTCAAGCGCACACTTTGAGTCTGCCGTATAGGCCGCTCACAACCTGATCGAGGTTCGACAAACATGCCCGAGGTCATCTTCACGGGACCCGGCGGCCGCATTGAAGGCCGTTATCATCCGGCACGGCAGAAAAACGCGCCGATCGGCATCGTGCTGCATCCGCATCCGCAGTTCGGCGGCACGATGAATCATCCGATCGTCTATCAGATCTATTACGCCTTTGTGCACCGCGGCTTCTCGGCGCTGCGCTTCAACTTCCGCGGCGTCGGGCGCAGCCAGGGCGGTTTCGACCACGGCATCGGCGAATTGTCCGACGCGGCAGCCGCCCTCGACTGGGCGCAGACCGTCAACACCGAGGCGCGCAGCTGCTGGATCGCTGGCTTTTCATTCGGCGCCTGGATCGGCATGCAGCTCCTGATGCGGCGGCCGGAAATCGAGGGCTTCATCTCTATCGCGCCGCCCGCCAACCTCTACGACTTCTCGTTTCTGGCGCCCTGCCCGTCCTCGGGCCTCATCATTCATGGCGACAAGGACGCGGTGGTGCCGCACCGCGACGTGACCACGCTGGTCGAGAAGCTCAAGACCCAAAAGGGCATCGTCATCGAGCAGAAGGTCGTCCCGGGCGCCAACCACTTCTTCGACGGCAAGGTCGAGCCGTTGATGACCGCCATCAGCGGCTATCTCGACAAGCGCCTCAAGGGCGACCGGCGCACCACGGCGGCGTGATCGTCGTTCCGCCGCGTGCGGCGAGCGCGGCCTGTGGTAAGCTTCCCTCAGGACCGGTAATTTCGGGACTGACCGGCAGATGAAACGCCGCGAATTCATCACGCTTATCGGTGGCATCGCAGCCGCATGGCCGCTGGCCGCCCACGCGCAGCAAAAGCACCGCGTCGCTGTGCTGATGGGCGGTCTTGTTCAAGGAGACACCGGCGGAGAAGCGGAAGCCGCCGCGTTCGAAAGCGCCATGAAGGCCTTGGGCTGGAAGCCCGGCGTCAATATCGAGATTAACTACCGCTGGCCTGGCGCGGAGCTCGATCAAGTGCGCGCCGCTGCAAAAGAGATCGTAAGCGCCAAGCCGGACGTCGTCCTCAGCCGCACGACCCCTGCAACCATGGCGCTCAAGGATTCCGGTTTGCCGGT
>DATJYT010000293.1:0-8590 GCA_035499475.1 Xanthobacteraceae bacterium
CTGCACTGCACGAAACGAATCCTCCGGCGCCGCCCGCAAAGGAGCCTTTGTCCCTCGTGAGCCCGGGTGCGGCGCCCGCCACGGCGCCGAGCACACCGCCGAGCCCGCCGGCAGGCGGCGGCGACATCGGTGCCGCACCGGGACGCCAATCGCGGGCTTATGATCGCGCCGCGCCGGCCACCGCACTGCCATCGTGGATCTCGCCGGATGTTACCGGCTCGGTGCCGTCACGAACCCCGCAAGGCAACGTTGGGCTCGGCCCGATGGCGACCCCTAGCGCGGTCGGCAACAATCTGCCCGAAGCGATCGGTGGCCCAGCGCTGCGTAGCGCCGCTGCCGCGGGCGATGCGGCGGCCGCCTATGAGGTGGCCATGCGCTTTGCCGAGGGCCGCGGCGTTCGCCAAAGCTACGAAGACGCCGCGCGCTGGCTCGACCGCGCCGCCAAGCAGGGACTCGCGCCCGCCCAATTCCGCCTCGGTACCTTCTATGAGAAAGGCATCGCGGTAAAGAAAGACCTCGCCGCGGCGCGCGACCTCTACAACGCGGCCGCCGAGAAGGGCAACGGCAAGGCGATGCACAATCTCGCGGTGCTGTATGCCGAAGGCATCAACGGGCCGCCCGACTACCGCAGCGCGGCCCATTGGTTCCGTCAAGCAGCCGACCACGGCATCTCGGACAGCCAATACAATCTCGGCATCCTCTATGCCCGCGGCATCGGCGTGGAGCAGAACTTCGTGGAGTCCTACAAGTGGTTCGCCCTGGCATCAAACCAGGGAGACAAGGAAGCAGCGAAGAAACGAGATGAGATCGCCGCCAAACTCGATCAGCAATCGATGACCGCAGCGAAGCTTGCGGCGCAGACTTGGTCCGCCCAAGCCCAACCGGACGAGGCGATCAACGTGAAGACGCCGCCCGGCGGCTGGGACCAGCCGGCCGCCGCCGCGCAGCCGCCGAAGGCGAAGCCGCGGGCCACCAGCGCCAGCGCCGCCACGCCGGGCACCAGGATCAACTAGGGCCCCGGCCTCATCTGTTGCGCACGAGCCTTTTCTCGCCTCAATCCGACAAGCACCTTGCTGCGGGCACCGCATAAAGCCGCCGCTCGCCCAGCATGTGCGCCGTGAAAGAAAGCGCGCCGAAGACCGCAAGGACGGCGCGATCGCGCACATTGAGGCCGCCCGTGTAGGCGCCAAACGCCGGCATGATCAGGCGCTTGCCGTCGCTCGCAAAGCAGCGCCGACTCACGGCGCGGCCACGCCGCGCGATGCGGGCCGCCGGATGAAGATGGCCGGCGATCTCGCCGTCGCACGCCTGCGCCGACGGCTCGTGGCGGAATGTCAGCGGACCGAACGCCAGCACATCGGCGAAGCGGCCGCCGATATTTTCGACCGGATCGGGATCATGGTTGCCGGCAATCCACAGCCAATCACGACCGCGTTGCAATACCTTGAGCGCGGTGCGGCTGATATCGCTCATCCGCGACGGCCCACCGCCGTCGTGGAAATTATCCCCCAATGCAACGACGAGACGCGGATCGTAGCGCTCGACGAGTTGCGTCAAGCGGACGAGTGTCGCCACGGTGTCGTAGGGCGGCAGAAGTACGCCGCGCGCCGCAAAGGAGGAGCCTTTCTCAAAGTGAAGGTCGGCGATGATAAGCATCCGCTCTTCGGCCCAATAGAGCGCGCCGGCGCAATCGGCGACGAGACCGACGCCGTTGACGTCGATCGTTTCATCCGTGGATCGCCGCGCCGACGGTGACGCTGCAACGAGCTTCCCGCCTTCGCAGGAATGAGCGGAAGAAACGCCAGCCTTCACTGCATCGCCTCCTTCACCAGATCGTCCGCCGCTTCGGCGAGAAGCGTATCGGCCGCCTCGCCATAGACCGCCTCGCGCCCGATTTCGAGCATGACCGGCACGGCGAGCGGCGAGACGTGGTCGAGCGCCTTATGGACGATTCGGCCCTTGATGCGCGAGAGCATTTCGCCGAGGCGGCGCACGTCGAGGAGGCCGGTCGCGGCATCGGCGCGTGCCGCGCGCAGCAGAACGTGATCGGGCTGATGGCTGCGCAGCACGTCATAGACGAGATCGGTCGAAATCGTGACTTGGCGGCGGGATTTTTCCTGGCCGGGAAAGCGCCGCTCGATCAAGCCGGCGATGATGGCGCAATTGCGGAAGGTCCTTTTCATCAGCGCCGATTCAGCCAGCCAGGCTTCGAGATCGTCGCCGAGCATGTCTTCATCGAACAGTGCCGCGAGCGAAAGCTCGCCACGCGAGAGCCGCGTCGCCACGTCGCCGAGCCCCCAGACCGCCAGCGCATATTCGTTGGCGACAAAGCCCATCGGCTTCAAACGCGCGCGCTCGAGCCGCCGCGTCAGCAACATGCCGAGCGTCTGATGCGCAAGCCGCCCTTCAAACGGATAACAGACGAGATAATGCTTGTTGGCGCGCGGAAAGGTCTCGACCAGAAGCTCGTACTGGCCCGGCATTTGCGAACGCCACTCCTGGATTTCAAGCCATTCGCGCACCTGTGCCGGAAGATCGCGCCATTCTTGCGGATGCGAAACGATGCTGCGCACGCGTGCGGCGAGATAGGTCGACAATGGGAATTTACCGCCCTCATAGGCCGGCACTTTGGGGTCTTCGGACGCGGCGCGCGACACATAGACCTCTTCCTCGACCAGGGCTTCGTATTTGAGAATTTCGCCCGCAAACACGAAAGTGTCGCTCGGCACCATGGTCTCGACAAAATATTCTTCGACCTCGCCCAGCAGCCGGCCGCCGCGCGGAATGAGCTTCGAGGCCCGCGATCGCACCAAGCGCACTTTCAGCATGTCGGCTTCGACGATGGTGCCGACATTGAGCCGGTAGCGCTGCGCCACGTTGGGATTGGCGACACGCCAACGGCCATCCTTGCCCTGCCGGATGCGGGCGAAGCGCTCATAGGCCTTGAGCGCATAGCCCCCGGTGGCGACGAAATCGACCACGGCATCGAAATCCGCGCGAGTGAGCCCGGCATAAGGTGCCGCCGTCGTCACTTCGGCATAAAGTTCGTCGCCGAGAAAAGCCTCGCCGCAGGCGCAGCCGAGCACGTGCTGGGCTAGGACATCGAGCGCGCCGATCCGGGCGGGCGGCGTGTCCTGCGCATTCTCGGCAATGGCGTCGAGCGCGGCGCGACATTCCAGCACTTCGAAGCGGTTGGCCGGCACCAGCACGCCCTTCGAGGGCTCCTCCATGCGGTGATTGGCGCGGCCGATGCGCTGCAAGAGACGCGAGGCCCCCTTCGGCGCGCCGATATTGACGACGAGATCGACATCGCCCCAATCAACGCCGAGGTCGAGCGAGGACGTGCACACCACGGCGCGCAGGCGACCGCTTACCATAGCGGTTTCCACCTTCCGGCGCTGCGCCACGTCGAGCGAGCCGTGATGCAGCGCGATGGCAAGGTTGTCATCGTTGATGTGCCAGAGGTCCTGAAAAATGCCCTCGGCCTGACTGCGCGTATTGACGAAGACCAGCGTGGTGCGGTGCCGCTTGATGAGCTGGTAAACCTCGCCGAGCGCGTAGCGTGCCGAATGGCCCGCCCACGGCACCCGCTCGGCGCTGTCCAGCATGGCCACGTCGGGCGCAGCGCCGGCTTCCGCCACGATGAGATCGGCGCGCTCGCCGCCGCCGCGCTGCGGCACCAGGAAGCGGCGAAGATCGTCCGGCGCGGCGACCGTGGCCGAGAGGCCGATGCTGGTGAGGTCGGGCGCGACGCGAAACAGGCGGGCGAGGCCAAGCGAAAGAAGGTCGCCGCGCTTCGAGGTCACCAGCGCGTGCAACTCGTCGAGGATCACGCGCTTGAGCGAGCCGAACAGATAAGGAGCGTCGGCGGACGCCAGCAGCAATGCCAGTTGCTCGGGCGTCGTCAGCAGGATGTGCGGCGGATCGCGGCGCTGGCGCTGGCGCTTCGAGGTCGGCGTATCGCCGGTGCGGGTCTCGATGCGAATCGGCAACTGCATCTCCGCAACCGGCGCTTCGAGATTGCGTGCGATGTCGACAGCGAGCGCCTTGAGCGGGGAGATATAAAGCGTGTGCAGCCCGCCCTCCCGACGCACCTCGCGCCCGAGGGAAATGAGCTTTCTTCCCTCGCGTCGCCCGGCGGAGGCAGCGGCGTTCAATTCCACCAAGCTCGGCAAAAAGCCGGCCAGCGTCTTGCCGCCGCCGGTCGGGGCGATGAGCAGCACCGAACGGCCGGCATGCGCTCTCGCCAAAAGTTCCAATTGATGCGCGCGCGGCGCCCAGCCGCGGCCGGCGAACCAGCGCGCGAAAACGTCCGGAAGAATCGTCGTCGCCGGATGATCGAGCAAAGTCACGACGCGAAGAGTAACCGCGGTCGCCCGAAGCGTCGAGGCAGCGGTCCGCCGCTCAAGGCACCGTAGACCGAACGCCTTATGCGCGCTAAAGGACGGGCGCAATGCCGACAACAACCGACTCAATGCCAGACCCTCAGCGCGGCCTGGTCTTCCTTTCATTTCTCGCACTTGTCACCGGGCTCATTACCGGCTTCGGAGCAATATTCTTTCGCGGGCTGATTGCGGCGATCCACAATCTGTTCTTTCTCGGCACGTTATCGATCTCCTACGACGCCAATATCTTTACGCCGGCGGGACCATGGGGCGCCTGGATCATCCTTGCTCCGGTGATCGGCGGCCTGGTGGTCACCGTGCTGGTGCAAAATTTTGCGCCGGAAGCGCGCGGCCACGGCGTACCTGAAGTAATGGACGCGATCTACTACCGTGAAGGCGTCATCCGTCCCATCGTCGCCGCGGTGAAATCGCTGGCCTCGGCATTCTCGATCGGCAGCGGTGCGGCCGTCGGCCGCGAGGGGCCGATCATACAGATCGGCGCGTCACTCGGTTCGAGCATCGGGCAAATGATCGCCATGGCGCCGTGGCAGCGCATCACGCTCGTCGCCTCGGGCGCCGGCGCCGGCATTGCGGCAACCTTCAACACGCCGATCGGCGGCGTCATGTTCGCCATCGAGCTGATGATGCCCGAAGTCAGCGTGCGCACGTTCCTTCCCGTCGCGCTCGCAACCGGCACCGCAACGTTTGTCGGCAACTGGTTCCTCGGCCCGCAGCCGGCTTTCGCCGTTCCGCCGCTGCCGATGCTGGCTCACGATCCGGCATCGATGATCACGCTCGGGCTTTACGCGCTGCTCGGCGCCGTCATGGGCGTGGCCGCGGCCGCCTTCGTTCGCGGGCTGTCAGCCGCGGAAGACGCCTTCGAGCATATTGCCAATCCTTATTTGCGTCACGTGATCGGCATGCTGCTGGTCGGGGTGCTGATCTACGCGCTGTTTCACTATTTCGGACACTATTACGTCGAAGGCGTCGGTTACTCGACAATCCAGGCGCTGCTCGGCGGCCAGCTTGCGCCGCTCGCCATTCTGCCACTGCTCTACGTAGCCAAGCTCGCCGCTACGTCGATCAGCCTCGGCTCCGGCGCATCGGGCGGCATCTTCTCGCCGTCCCTCTACATGGGCGCGACGCTCGGCGGCGCCTTCGGCCTGCTGGTCAACACCATCCATCCGCTTGCCGATTCGAATATCGCGACCTTCGCCATCGTCGGCATGGCGGCGATGGTAGCGGGGGGCACCGGGGCGGCGATGACGGCTGTCACCATGATTTTCGAGATGACCCGCGACTACGCGCTGGTCATGCCGATGATCCTCGCAGTTGCGCTGAGCATCGGCGTGCGCCGCGTACTGACGCGGGAGAACATCTACACCATCAAGCTTGTCGGGCGGCGGCACCTCATTCCCAAAGCGCTGCATGCCAACATGTTCCTGGTACGCCACGCCAACGAGATCATGGACAAGGACGTGCTGGTGCTGCCGGCCGAAATCGACTTCGATTCCTTCCTGCGTCAGCCCGAACATCACGGGGCGCTAAAACACGTCGTCGTCGTTCGCAACAACCGAATCTTCGGTGTGCTGCGGGTCAACACAGCGCTGCGGCACGGCCTCGAGGAGGCCTATACGGGGGTCACACTCGGCGACGTGGCGCAGCGCAATTTCACCATCGCCCGCGAGGACGACATCGCATTCGAAGTCATCAAGCGGTTGTGGCGGCGCGGCGGCACCATGGCGGTCGTGGTGACGGGGAAGGGCATTCCGACGGCAGCCGCCATCAAAGGCATCATCTCCAAGGAGCACGTCGCCGATTCCGTGGCCGACAGCATCAAGGATTATGCTTGAGTAAAGAGCCCGGCGACCACGACGAAGCCCGGGACCGGCTCGCCCTTCTCGGTGCGCGCCGAGGCGTCCGCAAGTCTGAATAACCCAAGGTCCGCAGCCGCAATTGCGGCATGCAGATAGGAAGCGCCGTAAGCGTACCGCAATGTCGGCTGAAGCACGGCGTTCGAGCCGGAGTGAGCCTCAACCGTAAAGGCTAGTAATCCATCAGGCGCGAGGACCCGCGCCGCGCTGGCAATGATTGGCGTCAGATCATTCACATAGACAAAGACATCGGCGGCAATGATCAGATCGTATTTTGCGGCCGCGGCCCTTTCGCCGGCGAGAAAATCATTAAGATCGGAACAGACGAGCCGGTCGTAGAGACCCTTGCCTTCGGCTTTGGCGATCATGGCCGGCGCGAGATCCACTCCGACTATGCGGTCGGTGACGGATCGGAATGCGCCACCCCCGAGTCCGGTGCCGCAGCCGAGATCGAGCATGGCACCGAAGCGCACCGGGCGATGGGCCGCCTCCATCACGGCTTCGACGGCCTCGCGCAAAATGGCGGGCCCGCGATAGGACAAGCGCTCCGTGAGCGCCGCGTCGTAGCGTTCGGCATATTGGTCGAACAGGCGGCGCACGTAGGTCTGGGTCAGGGCCGGGGTTGCCTCGCCGGCGCCGAGCCGGGCCAATTGGAGCCTGGCGCCGTGATAATCTTCGGGATCGGCGTCGCGGGCTCGCTCGAATGCGACGACCGCGCCATCGGCATCGCCAAGCCGGTCGCGGATGGCGCCGAGCGCGAACCAGGCGGTGGCGAAATCGGGCGCCAGTTCGACGGTCTGCGCCAGGATGTCGGCAGCCCCCGCAAAGTCGCCGCGCGCCGCATGGTCGAGCGCCCATTTGTAGCGCCGGTCGGCGATCAAGTCGCCGGAGGAGACAAAGAGCGGGCCAGTGTCGGTCATAGCGTGCTCGCGTCGCGAAAGGGAATGACTATTTATCACTCGCCATGCGTCCCGAAGACATACTGGTGCCGACGCCTGCGGGCGTGTGCTGCAAGCGCGGCGGCTTCCATATCGACCCGACCCGGCCAGTCGAGCGGGCGCTGATCACACACGCCCATTCCGACCACGCCCGCGCCGGGCACGGCGCTGTCTTGGCGACGCAGGAAACGCTCGACATCATGCGGCTACGCTACGGCGACAATTTCGCCGGCTCGACCCAGGTCATCGGCTACGGCGAAAGCATCAATCTGGGCGGCGCCAAAGTCACGTTCCATCCGGCCGGCCATGTGCTTGGCTCGGCGCAGATCGCGGTCGAGGCCGACGGCCTCCGTGTCGTCGCTTCAGGCGACTACAAGAACATTCCCGACCCGACCTGCGCGCCGTTCGCGCTCGTGCCCTGCGACGTGTTCATAACGGAAGCGACCTTTGCGCTGCCGGTGTTCCGTCACGGCGACCCGGACGCCGAGATCGCCAAGCTTCTTCACTCGGTTACGCTGTTTCCCGAGCGCGCGCATTTGGTCGGCGCCTATTCGCTTGGCAAAGCGCAACGCGTGATCGCGCTTCTGCGCAAGGCCGGTTATTGCGCGCCGATTTATCTGCACGGCGCGATGGAGAGCATCACGGGCTATTACGAAAGCCGCGGCATCGCGCTGGGGGAGTTGCGGCTGGTGCGCGGCGCCGACAAGGCGTCTCTGACCGGCACAATCACGATCTGCCCGCCATCAGCTTTGAGCGATCTCTGGACGCGTCGCTTCCCCGAGCCGCTGGCGGCCTTTGCGTCGGGCTGGATGCGGGTGCGGGCGCGGGCGCGTCAGCAGGGCGTCTCGCTCCCCCTCGTCATTTCCGATCATGCCGATTGGGATGGCCTCACCACAACCATCGCAGCGACAGGTGCGCGTGAAATCTGGGTGACCCACGGTCAAGAGGATGCGCTCGTGCACTGGTGCACGATGCGCGGATTGAAAGCGCGCCCGCTCGATATTGTCGGCTATGGCGACGAAGATGAAAGCGACGATCAAGTCGAAGGCGGGGCGGACGAATGAACCGCTTCGCCGAACTCCTGGATCGCCTCGCCTACGAACCCGCGCGCAACAACAAGCTGCGGCTGATGACGGATTATTTCGGCGCGACCAGCGACCCCGAGCGCGGCTGGGCGCTGGCGGCGTTGACCGGTTCGTTGAATTTTCCGCATGCTAAGGCCGGCCTAATCCGCAGCCTGATCGCTGAGCGCACCGACCCGGTGCTGTTTGAATTGTCGTACGATTATGTCGGTGACCTTTCGGAGACCGTCGCGCTGATGTGGCCTTCGGCTTCTCCGCTCGCTGAGCCAGCTCCCTCCCCCTTGCCGGGAGGAGCACAAGAATTGGCCTTC
>DATJYT010000294.1:0-2107 GCA_035499475.1 Xanthobacteraceae bacterium
GAAGTCCGTATCGGCATTCATGTCGGCGACATCATCATCGAGGAGGGCGATATTTTCGGCGACGGCGTCAACATCGCGGCGCGGCTCGAAGGCATCGCCCAGCCCGGCGGCATCTGCATCTCCGACGATGCCTATCGGCAGGTGCGCGACCGGCTCGACGTCGAGTTTCAGGATGCGGGTGAGCAGGAGCTCAAGAACATCGCCCGGCCGGTGCGGGTTTATCGACTGAGCCCCGACGGCCCGGCGGCAGCCGTCAAGACGTCCGCCGGCGCACTCGCGCTGCCGGAAAAACCGTCGATCGCGGTGCTGCCGTTTCAGAACATGAGCGGCGATGCCGAGCAGGAATATTTCGTCGACGGCATGGTGGAAGACATCATCACCGGCCTGTCGCGCATCAAATGGCTCTTCGTCATCGCGCGCAACTCGACTTTCACCTACAAGGGCCGCGCGGTCGACGTGAAGCAGGTCGGCCGCGAGCTTGGCGTGCGCTATGTGCTCGAGGGCAGCGTGCGCAAGGCGGCGGATCGCGTGCGCATCACCGGGCAGCTTATCGACGCAGCAACCGGAGCGCATGTGTGGGCCGAGCGCTATGATCGCAAGTCGGACGACATTTTCGCTCTTCAGGATGAGATCACCCTGTCGGTCGTCGGCGCCATCGAGCCGAGTCTCCGTCTCGCCGAGATCGAGCGCGTCAAACGCAAGCGGTCAGACAGTCTCGACGCCTACGATCTGGTCTTGCAGGCGCAGCTCGATGCCTATTCGCGCGATCCGGTACGATCCGCAAAAGCGCTTTCACTGGTGGAACGCGCGCTGACGTTCGATCCACACTACGCGCTGGCGCACGCCTATGCAGCGGAGTGCCATCACAGTCTGTTTATCCGCGGCGGCTTTCGCGAGGAGCATCGGATCGCGTCGGTCCGCCATGCCGAGGCCGCGATCTCATGCGGGCAGGATGATGCCTCCGCGCTTTCCTTTGCCGGGTTCGTCATCGGCATGGACAAGCATGATCGCGCCGCCGCCTTCGCGGCATTCGACGCTGCGCTCGCCGTCAGTCCGTCGTCGGCGCTGACCTATATCCTCGGCAGCGTCATTCTTGGGTTCGCCGGGGAAGCCGAGCGTGCCGTCGAATGGGCGGAGCGCGGCTTGCGCCTCAGTCCGTTCGATCCATACCGTGCCTCGGCCCTTGTTGCGGCGGCGATCGGACATTTCCAGTGCGGCAGGTACCCACAATCGGTCGATGCCGCCCGCAAGGCCATCCAGGCCACGCCCAGCTTCAGCGTGTGTCACATGGCGCTGGTGGCACCGCTCGCAAAACTCGGGCGACTCGACGAGGCCAAGGCCGCGGCGGCAAAAGTCCTGGAATTGCAGCCTGACTTCGGCTGTCGAAAACAACTGGTGGCGGTTGGCTGCGTGCCGGACCTGTCGGCATCCCTGATCGAGGCGTTCTGCGCCGGCGGATTGCCGGAATAGCGCGGCTCTGGCGCGGGTGTCCCTCGGCGTGAATCGGCGTCGGCGAAAGACTTTGGCGCGGCGCACGATCGTGCCAAGCTGCGCCGACGGATAACGGGGAAACGACCACCATGCCGGAATGCCTGGTGCGCGGCGTGCGCAGCGTCGAGCTTGTTGCCAGTAATCTCGACGAAGCGGCGCGCTTCTACGGGACCGTGTGGAACTTGACGCCAGTTGGCGCCGGCAACGACGCGCGCTACTTCCGCGGCACGCGCGGTTATCACCACATCGTCGGCCTGCATCGCGGCGCGCAGCCGGCGGTGGTGCGCATCGTGTTCGACGTCGCCGATCGCAGCGGCGTCGATGCACTGCATGGCGCCGTCGCCGCGACGGGATGCGAGGCCGCACCGCCCACGGCCCTGACCGGTGCCGGTACCGGCTACGGCTTCGGCTGCAAGGATCCCGACGGCCGCAATCTCGCTTTTGTCTGGGGGTGCGCCGACCATGCCGACGAAGGCGACAAAACGGACCATCCGCGCCGGATCGTTCATGTCAATCTCAACACCCGCGATCACGACGGGAGCCTCGCCTTCTTCACCAAAGTGCTCGGCTTCCGCGTTATCGACGAGAACGCGCCGCTCACCTTCCTGCATTGCGC
>DATJYT010000295.1:0-2811 GCA_035499475.1 Xanthobacteraceae bacterium
TCGCGGCACCATCGCCGGCCTCGACGGCGTCGAGGTGGCGTATCTCTCCGCCGCGGAAATCACCCAGCAACTCGCCCAGGGCGCGGTCCATCTCGGCATCACCGGCGAAGACCTGGTGCGCGAGATGATCCCGCAATCGGACCAGCGCGTCGTGCTGATCGCGGGCCTGGGCTTCGGCTTTGCCAACGTCGTGGTCGCGGTGCCCCAGGCCTGGATCGACGTGCGCAGCATGGCCGACCTCGACGACGTCGCGACCGCGTTCCGGCTCAAGCATGAACGCAAGATGCGGCTCGCCACCAAATACGCCAACCTGACGCGCGGCTTCTTCGCCGAGCACGGCGTGGTCGATTACCGCATCGTCGAAAGCGCTGGCGCAACCGAAGGCGCGCCGGCTGCCGGCACCGCCGAAATGATCGTCGACATCACCACCACCGGCGCGACGCTTGCCGCGAACGGCCTCAAAGTGGTCGAGGACGGCGTCATCCTGCGCTCGCAGGCCAATCTCGTCGCCGCCCGCGCCGCTGCATGGGATCGGGCGCGACGCGATACCGCCCGCCTCCTCCTCGACCGCATTGCCGCGCAAAAGCGCGCCGCTTCGTCGAGCGAAGTCCGCGCGCGTTTCTCCGGGTTGAACGAAACGGTGCTGGCCGCCGCGCGCGAACGCTTCAATGTCGCAGCGCCGTTCGGCGGGCCGACCTCCTCCGGTATGCTGACGCTGCACTGCCCGCCCGAGCAGGTCCACGCGCTGGCGAACTTCCTGCGCGAATATGGCGCCGAGGCGGTGTCGGTCGCCAAGCTCGATTACGTCTATAGCCGCGACAATCCGCTTTACACCCGGCTCGCCGCCGAACTCGACGGGCGGCCTACGGGTTAGGCCGGCGGCACCCGCCGTTTCTGCAGAACGCTACCGTGCACCAGCAGAGCGCGCATGCGATGCCGGCGCACGCGCTCGTGCTTTGCGCCGCGAGGCCGGAAACGCCACCTCGGTGGGCCGGCTTATCGGGAAGATCTCGCGCATATACGCGGCGAGCATTGCGCAATAGTCAGTGGCAAAGCGGGGCAATGGACGTCGCTTGTCCCAGGAGATCGTCAAAGGTTCGCGCAACGGGCGGCCTCTATATGTGAGGCCAGCGATTCTCAGTTGATAGCGGCGGCACTCGAGCTGGGAGGGAATAATCGCCACACCGTGTCCCGCTTCCGCGAGGGACAGCAAGGTGTGCGGGTTTCGACTTTCAAACTTGACCGTCGGCCGCAGTCCCGCCATCCGGCTGGCCGCGTCGAAGGCACGGCGAAATCCGAAGCCGCCGTCCATCAGAAGCAACGGAAAACCGGCGAGGCGCGCAACCTCGATGGAGCGGCGGTGACCAAGCGACATCGAGGGATGGCAAACTGCCAGCAGCTCCACCGATCCCAGCGGAAGGCTGCCATAATGGCGCTCGTCCAACTTGACGGCATGCAGCAAGTTCTGACCGAGGTGGATCTCTCCGCGTTCGAGCAGCGTCAATATCTCGCTCCCGGTTCCCTCGCTGATCTTCACCTCGACCTTCGGATAGCGCTCCGCGTAACGATGCAGGAATTGCGACAACACGCTTTGAATATGTTGCGGCGAGCCGGCGACCTTTAGAACTCCGGTGTCTCCATGACGGAGCAGTTGAGCCTGTTCTGCCACCGCACTGGCGCTATTGAGCAGGACGCGGCAGCCGGACAGCAATTGCTCACCTTCGCCCGTCAACAAAAGCCGGCGCCCGATGCGATCGAACAACCGCAAGCCGAGTTCGTGCTCGAGATCGATGATCTGCCGCGACAAGGCGGGTTGGGCAATTCGCAAGCGCAGAGCTGCCTTGGAGACGGTGCCGAGCTCGGCCACGGTTACGAAGGTTCGCGCACGCCGCAGGTCCATGCTCGCTTATAGCATTCGAGCATAAGAAAGCAGAACGTTTATGTATTGGACGCCGGGCGGCATTCTGCAGCAAACGTCGCGGTGCTCGGCGCGTTGGAATCTCTCGCCTCGAGGCGCGCCGACCGAGCGGAACAGCAGGAGGAAGTCTTGCCGACGCAAATCTCGGTTTGGACCAGTGAAAAACTTACGCGGCGCAGTCTCGGCGTCATCCTCGCGAGCATGTTCTCTCTATTCGCCGCGACAGCTCACGCTGCCGCAATCAAAGTCATGTGCGACAGTCCAGTGGAACCGGCCTTGACCAAGGTCGTCGACCTTTTTCGCCAACAGACGAACAATCAAGTGACTTTGGAGTGCAACGCAGGGCCCGCCGTAAAAAAGAGGATCGAAGACGGCGAGGTCGCCGACGTTGTTGTCGTCGAGCCGGATTTTGTCGAGGCGCTGACCAATGCAGGCAAGGTGCTCGCCGGGGATAGACCGATGGTCGGTCATGTTGGCGTCGGCCTTGGCAACCGCATGGACAGCCCAAAGCATGACATATCGACCACTGCAAAGTTCAAGAACACCTTGCTTGGTGCCGACCTGATCGTCTTCAACAGCGTTAAATCCGGAGAGGCTTTTGCCGCGGTTCTGGAGCGGCTGGGGATTGCCGAAACGCTCAAGCCCAAGATCGTGCGCACGGCGCCCCTCGATATTTTCAAGCCCGTGCTGAAGGGCAAAGGAAACGACATGGCGGCGGGTACGATACCGCTCATTGCGACGACGCCGGGCATAAAGCTCCTTGGACCGTTGCCGGGTGACCTGCAGAGTTCTATCCCCTACACCGCCGCACTGATGACGAATGTCCTGCAGCGCACGGCGGCCGAAGGCTTTATCAAGTTCTTGGTATCGCCAAAGGCAAAGGAGACGTTCGC
>DATJYT010000296.1:0-4141 GCA_035499475.1 Xanthobacteraceae bacterium
GAAGCCGTAGAACGGGCCCTCGGGGAGCGCGCGATAGAATTGCGAACGGTTGGCCGCAAGCTGCGCCTGCAATCCGTCGAATACATCTTTGGGAAGGCCGTTTGGATTGGCCGCCGTCTTCAGCATCAGCGGCGGCACCGCACTGATGATGGCTGCCTTCGCCACCCGGCTCTCGCCATGGCGCCCCAGATAATGCGTCACCTCGCCGCCGCCGGTGGAATGGCCGATGTGAATGGCGTTCTTCAGATCGAGATGCGCCGTAAGCGCCGCGAGGTCGTCCGCATAATGATCCATGTCATGGCCGTCGCCGGTCTGGGTGGACCGGCCGTGGCCGCGGCGGTCATGGGCGATGACGCGGTAGCCGTGATTGAGGAAGAACAGCATTTGATTGTCCCAGTCGTCGGCCGACAACGGCCAGCCGTGGCTGAACACGATGGGCTGACCCTTGCCCCAGTCCTTGTAAAATATCTGCGTGCCGTCTTTGGTCGTGATCATAGGCATGTTCGCGTATCCCTGGTTGTGAATCCAAAGCGGTTGTGCGCTTAGTATCCGCTGCGGGATTTGCACAATCTCCGCCGCGACAATGCGGGCATGGAAGTCGCGCGGCGCATAGCGCAGAAAATATAGTTCGGTGCTTTCGTTTCCGATAGGCCGCGTCATCTGAGCAGGAGCCGCTATGAACGTCCAGGCATCGCCGACAAAGCCGGCCGGATCGCGCGAGCGCTCGCTGGATGAGGTCAAGGCCGAGTTCATGCGCCGCGCCGGCAAGCTCAGCCCGTTCGAGGACATTCGCCGCGACGATGCCGAGCGCGTCATGAACGCGCTTACGAGTCTCGACAAGGATCACTGGGCGCGGGAATGGAGCCGGATCGGCAGTGCCTACGAGGAAAAAGCCGAGGCGCGCGCCAAATCAGGCGCGCCGGGCACCGAGCTTGCAGAGCTCTATATGCACGCGTTCGATGCCTTCCGCGTCGGCCGTTTTCCGACGCCGAATTCGCCCGGAAAGCTCGAAGCCTACAAACACTCGCTGCGCACGTTTCGCAAGGCGGTGAAATATTTCTCCCCACCGCTCGAAGTCGTCGAACTGCCGTTCGAAGGCAAGACGCTCATCGGCTATTTGCAGCTTCCGCCCGGCGTGGCGAAGCCGCCGGTGGTGATGCACTGGGGCGGCGTCGATGGCTGGAAGGAAGATCGGCTGCGCATCGCCAAGGCGGTGATGGGACAAGGCCTCGCGTCGCTGACCATCGACATGCCGGGCACCGGCGAGAATCCGGTGCTCTACAGCGACCCCGCCGCTGAGCGGACCTTTCTCGCCTGGCTCGACCATTTGCCGCAGCGCGCCGGCATCGACGGAGCGCGCGTCGCCGTCTGGGGCGGCAGCTTCGGCGCCTATTGGGCGGCACGGCTCGCTTACGTCGCCGCCGACCGCATCAAGGGTGCGGTGTTTCACGGCGGCAACGTGCATTACGGCTTTCAGAGGGAATGGCTCGTTCCCGCCTTCACCACCGGCGGCGCCACTTATCTTTTCGGCGCGCAGAGCTTGCTCGAAGCGCGCAGCCGCGCCATGGGGACTTCGACGCTCGAAGAATTTCTGGACATCGCGCCGCGATTTTCGCTCAAGACCATGGGCCTTCTCGATAAGCCGTCCGCGCCGATCCTCGGCATCAACGGCAAGCTCGACGATCAGGCGCCGGTCGACGACATTTTTCTGCTCATGGAGCACGGCAGCCCGAAGTCGGCGCGCATCTACGCCAACGGTCACCACATGGGCCGCACGCCGGGCGAACCGTCCGAGCACATCACGACGACCATCGTGACGTGGCTGCGCGGGCAGCTTGTGCGGTAGTGTCGCGGCGCAGGTAATTCATATCGGTGGTGTCCCGCCCGCGCAGGCGGGGCATCCGGTAAAGCCTCGATGCAGTAACCGCGCCGTGGAACAAATGTTCCCACGCATCATTGCTGTCACATACGGATCAAATCCAAAAGCAGCGAGGTGCCGCAATGGCAGAAGGCCGATCTCAAACCGCCGATTTCAACCGCGCCTTCGGCGACGCCAAGAAGCAGGCCGCTGGCGTCGCCGGCGAAGTCACCGACGCCGCGCAGGCGGTCTACGGCCAGGCAGTCGACAGCGCGTCGCAAGTCGCCGATGCGGCCACCAAGGCGGCGCGCAAGACGTCAGGCTCGTTCGAGCGCGCGTTGCGCAGCACGATCGAGACGCAACCCTACACCGCGGTCGTGATCGCGCTCGGACTCGGCTGGCTGTTCGGCAGGATGCATCGCCCGCTGTGAGTGGGCAGCCGGTCTTTATCGGGCGGCGACACCAGCGCCGTCGCAATGCCGCGGTTCCAGCGCGCGCTGCGTTTCGCTTGAGAGCGCGAGCCGCGCGCCGTCGAGCGGGCGCCGCACCTCGACGCTGCGAGGATCGAAGCAAACGCCCGGCGGCGGAGCGAACTTGAAGCCGTGACGGCCGCTGCCGAGGCCGGCTTGCGCAAGGTCCTCGCGATACACGTTCGCCAGCGTCTGCCCCAACAGCCGGCCGCCGGCGCGAATCTCGAGGCAGACCGGCAGTTCCTGATTGTCGGCAGTCTGCGCCCAGCCTTCGATCGCCTGCGCGCTGACGCAATCGACGTAGCCGCGAAGATTCCCAGTCCACGGCTCATCGCGCAGCAGCAGCCCGGCGCGCAGCGCGATGCGACGCCGCGCCGTCTCGACTTCGTATCCGTCGGCGCAGCGCGCCGCGCAGTAGCTCGCCGGCCGTTCCGCCGCGCCCGGGTAGAGCGTGTGGAACTCGTGCGCGTTATGAAAGACGGCGCGGCTGTCGTCGTCGATGAACGTCTCCGACGGCGCGCCCTCGGCGAAGATCACGTCGTGGGTCTCAAGCTCGATGTGGAAATACTCGACCTGATCGACGTGCCGCGCCTGAACGATCGAGACGCCGTTCACCAGGTCCTTGGCCTCGATCAGAACGCCTTCGAGATACATGGCGTGCTGCGGCGAAATCCGAAGGTCGCGCTTCGGCAGGTCGTCGCTGAGCGCGCCGGCCTTGATGCAGATCGGCAAAACGTCCTTGCGGCCCATGATGAAGCGGCCGCCATAGCCGCGCCGCCCGATCCATTTGATCGGCCGCGTATCGCCGCAGGCGGTCACGAGCCTGTCGCCGATCGCCAAATCCTCGACCGCCACCTCGCCGCGCGCGGTCAGAATCAACGTGCCGCGGCAATAGCAGGCAGTCGACGGTTCGGTTGCGGGCGCGTTGTGGGGAAGATGGGGATCGGAAGTATTGGTGATGCGGTTCCAGCCGTTGATGACCGGGGGTTGCGCGTGGCCCCTGACGTGGCTGGTGTAGGCCTCCTGCACGGCGCCATAGACGAAGCCGAATGTCTCGGCCGGGGTGCCGGGCGACGTGGCGGCGTCCGATGTGAGGAAGGCGGTGCCGAAAGTGTAGTCCTCGACCAGATTGCCGGCGCTGTTGTAGCCGGCGATCTCGACATCCTTGAACTGCCGCCCGATCTCCAGATCGGTCTCCAGCGCAATCGTTGCCGCGCTCGGCTGCCCCAGCGTCAGCGACAATGTGCCAAACGAGGCCTTGCCGGCACCGACGCCGCTGGTGCCGGTGCCGATCGTGACCGGGTTGGCGAGGCTGAAGGATGGATCAGTGACGGCGAGCCAATTGCCGCCGCTGTCGTTCGTCAGTACCGCGCCGGTGTTTGGCACGAACTCGACAAAATAGGTAAGCCCACTGGTCGGGCCGCTGATGTTGTTGAGTCTGTTGCCGGTCGGCGGCGTGAAGGGGCCGGGGGTGACATGGTCCACTGCAGCGGGGTTAAGCGCCGCTTCGTTGAACTTCGCGCTCCATTGCGTCGTGTCCACCGTCGATCCGGCCAAGTGCTGGGTTTGGGTGGCCTGGTAGGCGAAGTTGATCGTGTCGGTATTGGCGCCGACGGCAAGTCCGGTCACATTCACGCCGGTATAGACATAATCGTCGCGCGCCGTGGCCTGCGCCCCGGTCCCCGAGACGCCGACGATCTCGATCTCTTTCAGGGTCGCGCCCGAACCCAGTAGGGTGATGAGCTTGTCCTCCAGCACGCTGTTGGAGTTCACCGTCAACGACAGCGGATCGAACGTCGCCTTGCCGGCATCG
>DATJYT010000297.1:0-7710 GCA_035499475.1 Xanthobacteraceae bacterium
CACGACGTGTTCATGATCAGCGACGAGGTGATCTGCGGCTTCGGCCGGCTCGGCACCACCTTCGGCTGCGAGAAGCTCGGCTTCCGCCCGCATTCCATTTCGATCGCCAAGGCGTTGTCATCGGCCTATTTGCCGATCGCCGGCGTGATGATCCCGGAACAGCTCTATCAGGCGCTGCTCGCCGAGAGCAAAAAGATCGGCGTGTTCGGCCACGGCTTCACCTATGGCGGACATCCGGTATCCGCCGCCGTCGCCTTGAAGGCGATCGAGATTTATACGCGCGATCGGATTTTCGAGAAGGCGGCCGCGGTCGCGCCGCTGTTCCAGGCGCGGCTTGCCGGGCTCAACCGCCATCCGCTGGTTGGCGAGGCGCGCGGGCTCGGCCTCATCGGCGGCGTGGAACTCATCGCCGACAAGAAAACCAAGCGCTCATTTGCCGCACAGCACGGCGTCGGCGCGAAGGCCGTGCAATTCGGCGAGCAGGAAGGCCTGATCGTGCGCTCGGTGCTGGGCGACGTGCTGACGCTATGCCCGCCGCTCGTCATCACTACGGCGGAGATCGACGATCTCTTTGACCGGCTGACGCGCGCTCTCGACAAAACGCTTGATTGGGTTGCTCGCGAGCGCCTCGCGCAATCGTGAAGGCGGGTTCCATTACGACTGTGCGGCAAATCGGGGCGCCCAGGCGAAACGATTAAGGTTACATGCCGCTACCGTTTGCGTTGTCGCTCTTCTTGTCGCCATGAAGATCGTGGATTTTGCCATCGTCATGAACCCTCCATTCATGACCTGCACGCTATGAGCCCGGCATGACCACGATATCTGCGGATGGGAGTGGGCAGGTTTCGCGCGCCGCGGCATCACCGCGGCTGACGCGCCGCCGTCTGCTGACCGCGGGTGCCGGCTTGATCGGCGTGTCGGCGGTTACGACCGGAATTTATGCCGGCGCAATCGAGCCGCTGAGCCTGGTCGTCACCCGCTACGCGCCGAAGCCGGCGAACTGGCCGGCCGATCGCAAGCTCACCATGACGGTGATCGCCGACCTGCATGCCGGCGGCCCGGACATGCTGCTGCCGCACATTCGCCACGTGGTCGATACTGCCAACGCGCTTCGTTCCGACATCATCGTGCTGCTCGGAGATTTCAAGGCGTGGTACTGGCGGTTCAAGGGCGAGCAGGTCGACGACGCGGTTTGGGCGGCGGAGCTCGGCCGCCTCGCCGCGCCGTTGGGCACCTGGGCGATCCTCGGCAATCACGACTGGTGGCACGATCTCACCGGCGTGCGCCGCGCACTCGCCGACGTGCGCATCCCGGTGCTTGAGAACGACACGGTGCTGCTGGGCTCGGGCGGCCAGCGGTTCTGGCTCGCCGGTCTCGGCGATCAGCTCGCTTACCGTATCGGCCGTCACAAGTTCCGCGGCGTCGACGATCTCTCTGGCACGCTGGCGCGCGTCAATACCCGCGATCCCGTCGTGCTGTTGGCGCACGAGCCGGATATTTTCCCGCGGGTGCCCGATCGGGTTGCGCTGACACTTTCAGGTCATACCCACGGCGCGCAAGTTCGCGTTCCGCTGTTGTGGGAACACTTCGTGCCGTCGGACTACGGTGCGCGTTTCGTCTACGGGCACATCGTCGAGGAGAACCGGCACCTGATCGTGTCGGGCGGCCTCGGCACCAGCGTCATTCCGGCGCGCCTCGGCGTGCCGCCGGAAATCGTTCATATCGAGCTTGGGGCGTGAATGCTCAGCATTGCGGGCAGCGCCGACGGCCAGCGTCAGATTGCGTCGCGGAGCGGGTTGACGATCTCGATATCCTGAAAATCTCTCTCGTTGTCCGTGACAACGATGCAGTCGTTCGCTTCCGCCACGGCAGCAATGATCATGTCGAGCGCGTTGCGCGGCCGGCCTCGACCCTTGCCGTTGGCCATCAGACGAGCCCAGATGAGCGCAGCTCTTTCGTCGAAGGGCAAAACACGTCCGGCAAACAATGCCTGCGGGCCTTCGGGACCCGAGAACCAAGCCTCAAGTTGGTCGCGCCGCTTGCCCGGAGGTTTCTCGAGAACGCCCCGGCGGATTTCGGCGACGGTCAGCGACGCGATGAACAGGTCTTCGTCGGCCTGATCGGACATCCAGGCTACGAGGGAGTCCGACGGAGTGGGCTTGATGACGTTGCTGAGGATGTTGGTGTCGAGCAAGTAGCGCATCAAATATCGACCTTGCGCCCCTCCTCCCGGGTACGGTTCAGGTCGAGATCGGCGCCGACCAGCGGCGAACGGCGCAGGGCCGCGAGGATACCGCCTTTCGGGGGCGCCCCACCGGAGACGGTCCGGTTCACAGTCGCGCGGATACGCGCCGACTCCGGCCCTCTCTCAGCGAGACGGCGCGCCAGCGAGCGGATGAGGTCACGATCCGATTTCAGGCCGAGCACCTCGAAACGCGCCAAGCCGCGCTTACTCAGGCGCGAGCGGTAATTCTGGATCGCACGCTTTTGCGAACTGCCCATGTTCGGTTTCCGAGCGTATTTCCAGTAATATATCCGGCGCGAGGCCTTTGATCAAGAATTTGCTGGGGGCATCGGGCGCCCGCCATGGCGGCTCGCGGCGCGTTATGCCGCGCCCGTGCCCCAGGCCAAGATCTGATTATTCGTTAGTACGGCCGCGACGCGGCCGGGTCCGTGCCGGAGGCGATCTTCGCGTTAGTACTCGGCGCCAGCACCACCACGATCGTGCCAAGCTTGACGTGGCTGTAGAGGTCCATCACGTCCTCGTTGGTCATGCGAATGCAGCCGGACGAAATGGCTTGGCCGATATATTCGGGCTGGTTGGTGCCGTGGATGCGGTAGAGCGTGTCCTTGCCGCCCGAGTAGAGATACATGCCGCGGGCGCCCATGGGATTATGCGGGCCGCCGGTGACGAAGGCCGGCAACGGCCCGAGGCGCTGCTGCTCGCCGGGAGTCGGCACCCACGCCGGCCACTCTTCCATGCGGCCGACTTTGGCGATGCCGCTCCACACCTGGGCGTCTTCACCCACCGCGATGCCATAGCGGATCGCCTTGCTGTTCGGCAGCACGTAGTAGAGGAACTTGTTGTCGGTATCGATGACGATCGAGCCCGGCGCTTCCTTACGGTCGAAGTCGACGATGTGACGCCGATACGGCTCGGGAATCGTGGCCTGCGCATAAGGCAGGTTCGACATCAGCTCCTTGTCGCGTGGCTTCCAGCTCGCCTGCGTCGCAGGTTCAAGCGTCTCCTGCATACAGCCGCCGAGCATGAGCCCGACAAATAGAAAAACAATGGCGCGCATTGTCATGACTTGACTTGCCCAGCTCTCCGACGTGCCCCGCAGCAACCCCGGCCGACGCCCGAATTTCATAGCGAAGCCGCCCCTTATATTCCAGACTTTACGGTCCGATCCCGTCACGGTCTCGGAAGAGTGTTGCAGGAATGCCGCACTGAGCCGGCTGAGTCTGTGCATTGCCTGTTTTGTTCCGGCCGCCTCAGGCGGCAAGCAGTATGAGCCGCACACATTAAACGTTGGTTTACCACCCGCGGTGTCTGATTGCCGCACCGGGGACTGGGGCCCAAACGTCACGACAGCGCACGATTTGCCGCCCATTTCCGCCGCACTCGCCGCTTAAGCCTTAAGCATCACTCCAATGGAACGGGAACGGGGTTCGATAATGCAAAACGTGACTGCCGAATTGGCCAACAAGAAGAGCGACACCCAAGACGATCGCCAGATCGGCGGCGAGATGACACTCGATGGCCGCTATGGGCAGATCGGGATATCGGCCGTGGCGGCTGCCGTCCGCTATCAGGGCGGCGCCAAGAATCCGGCTTATGCGCCGACCTCCAACACCTGGCGTGACCGGATCGCCGAGGCCGCCGCCTGACACGACGGAGCGCGCTCCCAGCATCGCGGAATAAAAGGGGACAGGGCGTCCCCTTTTTATTTTTTGCTCGGCTATTCTGCCGCCCGCTGTGCGGCGGGCGATGCGATGGCCGAATTTTCCAAGACTGAAATCGAGGCCGGGCGGCGGCTGTTTGCCGGCCAGTGGGACTTTCTTTCCGCTGCCGGCTCGCTCGATTCGCTGCCCAAGATGGCGGCGCCGGAAGTTGCCTTCGCCGGCCGGTCCAATGTCGGCAAGTCGAGCCTCATCAATGCGCTGACCGGGCGTCACAGTCTCGCCCGGACCTCCAACACGCCGGGCCGCACCCAGGAGCTGATCTTCTTCGGTGGTCCCTCGCGGCTCGTCCTCGTCGACATGCCGGGCTACGGCTATGCGGCGGTGGCCAAGCACACGGTCGCGGCCTGGACCCGGCTCATCCATGATTATCTGCGCGGCCGTGCGACGCTGGCGCGCGTCTACGTGCTGGTCGATGCGCGGCACGGCCTGAAAGCCGCCGACGACGCCATTCTCGACACGCTCGGCCAATCGGCCGTCAGTCACGAGATCGTGCTGACGAAGTGCGATCAGATCGGTGCCGTCGAGCTTGCCGAGCGCATCGACACGGTGAAGGCGGCGATGCGCAAGCGGCCTGCGGCATTCCCCGATCTGATCGCGACGTCGGCGCGCAGCGGCGCCGGCGTCGACACGCTGCGTGCCGCCATCGCGCGGCTGTTGGCCGAACGCGGCGGGTGACGCATTGTCGTAAGCCCGTCACGCCGCTACATAGACTGCGCCGATGGCCGGGAAAGCCGATCCGATGAGCAAGAACGACGCCGTAGCCCCCGAGGTGCAGGCCCGCATCTTGTCGGAAGCGCTGCCTTACATGCAGCGCTACGACGAGGAAATCGTCGTGGTCAAATACGGCGGCCACGCCATGGGCGAGGAGAACCTGGCGCGCGAGTTCGCCCGCGACATCGTCCTCCTCGAGCAGACCGCCATCAATCCCATCGTGGTCCACGGCGGCGGCCCGCAGATCGAGGCCATGCTCAAGAAGGTCGGCGTCCAGTCGCAATACGCCGCGGGATTGCGCATCACCGACGCGGCGACGCTCGAGATCGTCGAGATGGTGCTGGCCGGCTCCATCAACAAACAGATGGTCGGCTACATCAATGCAGCCGGCGGCAAGGCGGTCGGCTTGTGCGGCAAGGACGGCAACATGGTGGTCGCCCGCAAGCTGACGCGCACCGTGATCGATCCGGGCTCCGAGATTGAGCGGGTCGTCGATCTCGGCTTCGTCGGCGAGCCGGAGAAGGTCGACACGACGGTGCTCAACCAGATTCTCGGCCGCGAGCTGATCCCGGTACTGGCGCCGGTCGCGGCCGCCGCGAACGGCGGCACCTATAACGTCAACGCCGACACCTTTGCGGGCGCGATCGCCGGCGCGCTTAAGGCCAAACGCTTTCTGCTGCTCACCGACGTGCCGGGCGTGCTCGACAAATCGAAAGCGCTCATCAAGGAGCTGTCGGCCGACGACGCGCGTCGCCTGATCGCCGACGGCACCATTTCGGGCGGCATGATTCCCAAGGTGGAAACCTGCATCGACGCGCTCGACAAGGGCGTCGAAGGCGTCGTGATCCTCGACGGCAAGGTCCCGCACGCGGTGTTGCTCGAGCTGTTCACCGAGCTCGGCGCCGGCACGCTGATCCACCGTTGATCCCGATGCCATCGATCAACGTGCGGGAGCGGCTTCACGCCCTCGGCCCAGGCCTCATCGCCGCGACCTCGTTCGGCATCTGCGACACGCTCGCCAAGCTCATTCTTGCCGGCGGCGTCGACGCGCTGACGCTCGCCTTGATCCGCGGCGTTGTCGGTCTCGGTGTCATGATCCTCTACCTTCGCGTTGGTGAGCCTGCGGTGCCGCACACGCCGCGCGCGCGCGCTTTCGCGCTGGCGCTTGGCGTGCTGTTCGCGGCCATCGTCTTCGGCCTGTTCAAGGCCATCGACCTCACCACTGTCCCGGTCGCGGTGCTGATCTATTTCGTCTATCCGCTGCTGACCGGAATCGGCGGTGCGATTTTTGGCGTCGAACGTCTCGGATGGCGCGGCATCGCGGCCGCGCTCGCCGCGTTCTGCGGCCTGGCGCTGATGATCGGCGCCTATCCGCAGCATTTGTCGGTCGCAGGGATCGGCTTCGCGCTCGGTGCCGCGGTCTGCCGCGCGACCTTTCTGCTGGTCGCGCGCGTCGAGTTGCAGAAATCCGACCCGCGATTGACGACCTGGCATTCGCTGGTCTCCTCGACCCTTGTTTTCGCAGTGGCCGCGGCCGCAACCATGAACTGGAATTCCCCACATACCGCCGGCGGCTGGGTCCTGGTGCTCATCCTCAGCATCGGCGTCGCGCTGGCGACGCTCACGCTCTACATCTCGACAGTGCGGATCGGGCCGTTTCGCAGCGCGCTGATCATGAATCTCGAGCCGCTGCTCGCGACCCTGCTCAGCGCGGTCCTGCTCGGCGAAGTCATCACGCCGCTTCAGGCGCTCGGCGCAGCCGTCATGCTGGCGGCGCTGGTGGTGTTTCAACTCAGGCGATAGTCGCCCCGCGAGGCCGAAGCGGCGATGACCGGCGGCGCGATTTGTACTATGAATTCCGGTCTTGTCGGGAGGAACGAATGAACAAATCAAGGCACGGGCGATGGTCTTTCACATGCAGTTGCTGCACGTCGCGGCGGCAATTCATCGCCGGCGCGGTGGCCGTCGGCGCGGCTGCGGCGCTGCCCGGCGCCGGCAAGCCTGCACAAGCGGCGCCCGCGAAACTGATCGACACGCATCATCATTTCTACCCGCCGGCCTACCAGAAGGCGCAGTTCGACTGGGAAGAGCAGCACAAGGCGCCGCATCTCGGCGTGCAAGGTGCGTGGACGCGCGACAACGATCTCGAAGGCTTGGACAAGAACGGCATCACCACCGCGATGCTGTCGCTCGCCTCCACGCCCGGCGTCTGGTTCGACCATGGCGCCGCTGCGGCGCACGACATGGCGCGGTTGTGCTGCGATTTCGCCGCCGAGATGGTGCGCGATCGTCCCGGCCGCTACGGCCTGTTCGCGCCGCTTTCGATGCTCGATATCGATGCGACGCTGAAGGAGATCGAATACGCCTTCGACACGCTCAAGGCCGACGGCATCAACCTGCAAACCAACTACGGCGACAAGTGGCTCGGCCATCCGACCTACAAGCCGGTGCTCGAAGAGCTCAACCGCCGCAAGGCGGTGATCTTCGTGCATCCGCTGGTCGCGGCCTGCTGCGGCCGCCTGAGCGTCGGCGCGGCGCCGGCGGTGATCGAAGTGCCGCACGATACCACGCGTACGATTGTCAGCCTGATGCTCAGCGGCACGTTCGCGCGACTGCGCGACATCAAATGGATTTTCTCGCACGGCGGCGGCACCGTGCCGTTCCTCGCCGGCCGCATCGAGGCGTTTTACGACGCCAAGGCGCGCGGCCCGAACGGTTACGCGCCGGACGGTATCGAGGCCGAGCTGCGGCGGCTCCATTACGACACCGCCAATGCGACGCATCCGGCGGCCATGGCGGCGCTCTTGAAGCTGGTGCCGGTCTCGCAGGTCGCCTACGGCAGCGACTATCCTTATTTCCCGCTCAGCCAGATCGACAATCTGCGCAAACTCAACCTGGCGGCGGCCGATCTCGACGCCATCGCGAGCGGCAATGCGAGCCGGTTGCTGCCGCGGCTGAATGCGTGAAGCTTCGCCCGATCGCGCAATTTTGCTGGGCGCTGCGGTGCTGCGATGTGCCGCGCGATTACAGCGC
>DATJYT010000298.1:0-3277 GCA_035499475.1 Xanthobacteraceae bacterium
GCGGCGTTGCGGGCGGCGCGCGACGACAGCACCGTGCTCACGAATGTTCTCAGCGGCCGCCCCGCGCGTGGTCTGATCAACCGTGCGATCCGCGAACTCGGTCCGATGAGCGGGATTGTGCCGGACTTTCCCTTGGCGAGCGGCGCGCTGGCGCCATTACATGCGAAGGCCCAGGCGCAAGGGTCGGGCGATTTCTCGCCGATGCTGGCGGGCCAGGCTGCTGCCCTCGGCCTTGAGTTGCCGGCGGGACAGTTGATCGAAGAATTCGTCTCCGGGTCGCGGCAACTGCTGCGACGCATGGCGAGATAGCGCTGGATATTGGGGGCGGTTGTCGCGACGAAAGCCTCTCTGCTATAGGCTGACAGAAGGGAAAGGCTCCTGGAAATTCCATGTCTGTCGACGCCGACACCGTCCGCCGCATTGCGCATCTTGCGCGCATTGCCGTAGCCGAGAATGAAATCGATCACCTCAAGGGCGAGCTCAACGCCATGCTCGCTTTTGTCGAGCAACTTTCGGCGGTCAAAGTCGACGGCGTTGAACCCATGACTTCGGTGACGCCGATGGCGATGAAGAAAAGAGTGGACGCGGTGACGGACGGCAACATCGCCGATGACATCGTCAAAAACGCACCGATGAGCGAAGAGAACTTTTTTCTGGTGCCGAAGGTGGTGGAGTAATGTGCATCGCCTGCGAGCTCGGATACTGGTCGATGATCGACGCTCTTGAGGCCGAGCGGGCCGCGTCCATGAAACGGGCGCGCTCTGACGGCGCCGGCTTTGCCTGCGAGGCGTCGTCCGAACAGCCCAAGCAACCGACGGACGAGCCCGCGCCGTGAGTGAACTGACTTCGCTCACTTTGGCTGAGGCGCGCGACGGACTGAAGAAAAAAACCTTCTCCGCCGTCGAATTGTCTGGCGCACATCTGGCGGCGATCGATAAGGCGCGCTCTCTCAATGCCTTCGTGCTGCAGACACCGGAGCGTGCGGCCGACATGGCCAAAGCATCCGATGCACGCATCGCGGCGGGCAAAGCCGGCCCGCTCGAAGGAATCCCGCTCGCCATCAAGGATATGTTCTGCACGGCAGGCGTTCGCTCGACGGCCTGCTCGCACATCCTCGATAATTTCGTGCCGACCTACGAGTCGACCGTTACGTCTCAGCTTTGGCGCGACGGCGCCGTGCTGCTCGGCAAAACCAATTGCGACGAGTTCGCCATGGGGTCTTCGAACGAGACCTCGTATTTCGGGCCTGTGCATTCACCTTGGCGGCGCAAGGGGTCGAACACGCCGCTGACACCCGGCGGCTCGTCCGGAGGGTCGGCTGCGGCGGTGGCCGCGCATCTTTGTCTCGGAGCGACGGGTACAGACACCGGCGGCTCGATCCGCCAACCGGCCGCGTTCACCGGCACTGTCGGCATCAAGCCGACTTACGGCCGCTGTTCGCGCTGGGGAATTGTTGCCTTTGCGTCCTCGCTGGATCAGGCAGGGCCATTCGCGCGAAGGGTGCGTGATGCGGCCATCCTCTTGCGCTCGATGGCGGGCCCCGACGACAAGGATACGACGTGTGTCGATCGAGCGGTTCCGGATTACGAAACGGCGGTCGGCAAATCGGTGAAAGGTCTGCGCATCGGCATCCCCAAGGAATATCGCCTCGATGGCATGCCCGCTGAAATCGAAAAAATCTGGGAACAAGGACGCGCCTGGCTGAAAGGCGCCGGCGCCGAACTCGTCGACGTTTCGCTTCCGCACACGAAATATGCCTTGCCGGCGTACTACATCGTGGCGCCCGCCGAGGCTTCATCCAATCTCGCGCGCTATGACGGCGTGCGTTACGGGCTGCGCGTTCCCGGCCGCGATATCATCGACATGTACGAGAAGACGCGCAGCGACGGCTTCGGGGCTGAAGTACGTCGGCGCGTGATGATCGGAACTTATGTTCTTTCCGCCGGCTACTACGACGCCTATTACCTGCGCGCGCAGAAAGTGCGCAGTTTGATCAAGAAAGACTTCGAGGATTGCTTCAAGACGGGCGTGCACGCCATGCTGACGCCGGCGACGCCGTCGGCGGCGTTCGGACTGGGCGAAAAGGGCGGGGCCGACCCGGTCGAGATGTATTTGAACGACGTGTTCACGGTGACCGTGAACATGGCCGGGCTGCCAGCCATCGCCGTGCCCGCCGGCCTCGATGCGCAGGGTCTGCCTTTGGGATTGCAGTTGATCGGCAGGCCGTTCGACGAAGAGACGTTGTTCTCGCTTGCCGCCGTGATCGAACAGGCAGCGGGACAATTCAGCCCTCAGCCGTGGTGGTGACGCTAATTTACTTATCAGCCGTCGAGACCGGGGGTAGGTCCTGATCTCCTTCAACGGTTTTCTTGCCGCCCAGTTCGCCGCCGCTGAGGATAAAAATCGCCGCGATTACCGCGACAACGCCGCCGATAATGATGCCGAATGTACCGTTGCTGTCTTTGTTCATGACGTTCTTTCCAACGTCTGTCGCGCAAGCCTGTTCCGGGTTCGCGGCCTACGCCGCGAATTCGCAAAAATCGTTGCAGAAATCGGGCCATTTCGTGAAATACGGGCTGCAGCTTTGGCAAGGCAGCTGTGCGAAAAATATGGGTGGCGTGGGTTCGGCGCACCTCGCCAGTGCTCATTTTGGCAGCAGGGGCCGCTCGTGATAATGACGCGCCGTGGAGTACGGATAGCAAGGTGGTATGGACGCTCATCCCGACGCTAAAAAATTTATAAAAGGCACGACTGGCGACTGGGAAGTTGTCGTCGGCATGGAAGTGCATGCGCAGGTGACGTCACAGTCAAAGCTGTTCTCCGGCGCGTCCACCGGATTCGGCGGCGCGCCCAACAGCCACGTTTCGTTGGTCGATGCCGCGATGCCGGGCATGTTGCCGGTGATCAACGAAGAATGTGTGCGGCAGGCAATCCGCACCGGGCTTGGTCTTAAGGCTAAAATCAATTTCAAATCGGTCTTCGACCGGAAGAATTATTTCTATCCCGATCTGCCGCAGGGCTACCAGATCAGCCAATACAAATCGCCGGTGGTCGGCGAGGGCGCAGTGACCGTCGATCTCGAAGGCGGCGACACTGTTACCATCGGCATTGAACGGCTGCATTTGGAGCAGGACGCCGGCAAGAGCCTGCACGACAGGTCGCCGACATATTCCTATGTCGATCTTAACCGGTCCGGCGTCGCGTTGATGGAGATTGTCTCAAAGCCCGACCTGCACTCGGCCGAGGAGGCGAAGGCTTTTATCACCAAGCTGCGCTC
>DATJYT010000299.1:0-2343 GCA_035499475.1 Xanthobacteraceae bacterium
TGACGATCGCGAGGCGATTGCCGCCGATCTGGCGTCACGGCGCGGCGCGACGCTCGTTCCTCCCTATGACGACGCCCTGATCATTGCCGGCCAGGGCACGGCCGGCCGCGAGATTGTCGAAGATCTCGGCAAGCTCGGGCTGGTTCCCGACATCGTCGTCGTCACGGCGTCCGGCGGCGGCCTTACCGCGGGCATCGCGCTGGCGGTAAAATCACGCGTGCCGACCGCGGCGGTGTATACGGCGGAACCCAAGGATTTCGACGACCATGCGCGCTCGTTCCGCAGCGGTGAGCGTGAGCAGAATGCCGCTTTGTCGGGCACTATCTGTGACGCCCTGATGGCCCGCACCCCGGGTCGGCTGACTTTCGCCATCAATCGGTCTTTGGTCGGCGCCGGGGTCGTCGCAAGCGATGAGGAAGTGGCCGCGGCCGTTGCTTTCGCGTTCGCCGAACTAAAACTCGTCGTCGAACCAGGCGGGGCCGTCGCGCTCGCCGCGCTGATGACCGGCAAGATCGACGTCGCCGGCAAGGTCGCAGTCGCCGTCCTGTCCGGCGGCAACGTCGACCCGGATCTGTTCTCGCGCCTGGTCGCGTAATGCTTCACGTGTGACCGGCGACACCGAAGCCGGGCTCTGGCGCATGCCGAACCGGGCTCCATCTTTTCAAGCGCGAGCGCTTCCGCGAGCGTGAAGCCGCCCCTGGCCTTGCCGAGCCGTTCTGCTACGCGACTTACGCGCCGGTGCCCGGCAGGAAACAACGGATCTGTGTTGTTCCCTCGACATCCTGGTACGGCCAAACCACCGCCGGACCGAAGCGGTTCGGTTCCGTCACCAGCGCGGTATCGGGAACGACAACCCACTGACCATTGATCCGAACGCGGTAGCTGCCGCCCTGGGTGTCCCAATCGACGTCCTGAACACTGACGCCGTCGGCGAAGGAGCAGCAAAGCCCCTTCCCGCTCGCAAGCTTGTCGAACCATTGCTTGAGCGGCGAATTCGCAAACCGACCATCGTCACGCGCGGACGAGTGAGTCGGAGCGAATACGATCATGCACAATGCTACTACCGCCAGAACGCGACCAGTCAGTGTGTGCATAGTGACCTCCAGATGATCGTTTCGACCGGACCGCTAACGAAAAGGTCCTCCAACGCTGGAGAAAGCAAAGCACACGTGTCTGCACGTCGTTATTGATCCGTGTCACCTCTCGTGAAGCAACTTCCGTGCCGCATACGCGAATCATTACATTGAGTATTCTGTGGTTAATAAAAAGTTAATAAAAATAACACAATGGTTTTCTCCGAAATGATTCGGGCGCGGCAAAAACCAGCGGAACATGCGGAGTTTTCGCCGCTCTGCGCTTTTAGCTGAACAGCGCAATCAATTCTTCATCGCTCAAGGCCCGCACCGCGGCGAGCGGATCATTTCCCGCAGGCCGTGGAACTGCCCGCTGCGGCGGCACTGCGGGAGCGCTTTGCACCGGCGGCGCCCGATCTGGCGCCGGGTTCCCGGCGGCGTTCGGCGCTCCCGGCAAAGGAGACGCCGCGGTCGCCGATAATTCGAACAAGTCAGCCGGGTCATCTTCGGCTGCGGTGAGCGGCGGCAATAGCTGCGAACGCGGGCGCACACGATCCGCCGCAACAGGCGGCCTCGCAAAATCGTCACCGGCAAACAAGGGATCTTGGTCGTGCAAAGCGGAGCGGACATGCGATCCACCATGCCCCGGCGCCGCAGGCCCACCGCTTTCGAACTCCATCTGCGGCAGTAATTCCTCGATCAATGGCGGACGACGCGGTGTCGCCTCCGTCCTGGAGAACGGGATCTGTTCCTCATCGCTCGGCACAGTTTGATTCGGCGATGCCTGACGCGCAGCGGGTTCGTTCGCCGACACCTCGCCTGCAACCGGCGCGTCTGTTCCTTGCGGTTCTACAGTAACCTGCGCACGCGTCTGCGCGGCCGGCGCGGCGTCACGCGCCGGCAGCGAGGCCACGACCTCGGCCACCGCCTGCGCGAAACCTTCGACTTGGTCAGTACCCATCTGGAACAGCGGAACCGGCGCCGCCGGCACCCGATCGATCATCGCTTCGATCTCGGCAGCGTCGTCTTGCCGGCTTTCTCCTTCGATCAGATCATTGATGCGCAGGCGCAAGGCACGGATCAGATCGCGCACCTCGCCCACGCGCTCCGCGGCTTCATTGGACCGCGCAGAGGCTTTGGCGATTTCCCGCACGGCGCCATCGAGGCCGTCGCACAAGGTCGCCTCGACAGCCCTCTCGTGCAGCACGAAGGCGATGTCCTGAAGACGCTCGATGGCGGCCGCCGCTTCGGGCGCCGGCGCAGCAGGGCT
>DATJYT010000300.1:0-16074 GCA_035499475.1 Xanthobacteraceae bacterium
AGCCCGAGCTTGCCGAGATCTTCGACAATCTCGCGGCCGGCCGTGCCCTGGCCGGCAATGATCAGGGCGTCGTCATAGGGAGGAACGAGCGTCGCGCCGCGCCGTGACGCCAGATCGGCGGCAATCGCCTCGCGATCGTCATGAGCGCGATCGTAGAGCACGATTTCGGCGCCAAGGGCCGCGGTGCGCTCCCGTTTGGCGCGCGGCGCGTCGCGCGGCATGACAATGACGCAAGGCATTCCGAGGAGCTGCGCGGCGGCCGCGACGCCCTGGGCGTGATTGCCGGAGGAGAACGCCACCACGCCGCCGCTGCGTCGTTCGGCGGGGATAGATGCAAGCTTGTTATAAGCGCCGCGGAATTTGAACGATCCGGTGCGCTGCAACGTCTCGGCTTTCAAAAAGATGCGACCGCCGGTCATGGCGTCGAGGGCAGCCGAGCTCAAAAGCGGCGTGTGCTGGGCGACGCCGGCGAGACGGCGAGCCGCCTCATCGACATCGGCGGCGGTAGGCAACGGGACCGCTGCATCCATGACACAACGGTAGCGCCATAATTGCGGCGCGAGCAAGAGCCGGGTGTTGAAACAAGGCCCGCGCCAAAAGCCGGCGCGAGGCTTTCCGTTATTGCTCGAAGCGGCCGGAGGCGTGCGCCAGCATGGTGTAGACCTTGCCGGTGTCCGACGTGAGATAATTGCGCACCACGGCGGGGCCGCGGTCGCCGCGCGACACGTCGTCGAGCAGCCGCTCGAATTCATGGATGTAATGCTCGACGGTCTGCCGGAAGTCGGCGTCGACGCGATACTTGTGACGGATCTCGTCGAATGCCTTTTGGCCCTGGGCGGTGTAAAGGCGCCGCGTGAACACGCCACGCTCGCCGCGCTTGTAGCGCTCCCACAGTTCCGCCGCCGCTTCGTGATCGATCATGCGCGCGACGTCGACCGAAAGCGATTCCAGCGAATCGACGGAATCGCGCGCCTGGCGTTCCTCGGCGCGCGGCGCTTCGCGCGGGGCGACCGGCGCGATCGGCGGGCTTCCCCCCTCGCGAGAGGCGCGGGAGAGCAGGTCCGTGAGCCAGCCGCCGCTGCGGCCGTTGCCGTTCGTCGGCGAGCCTTGCGGAGGTGCCGGGGGCGGCGGCTCGGGAGCAGCACGGCGCGCCGGCGCGCCGGTGATGTCGCGCAAGCCGGCTTGGGGTGCCGGCACAACGTCGGGACGAATGGGCCTGACCTGTCCGCGACCGCCGACGACAGCGTAGGCCGGCTCAGCCTCGCGCCGCACCGGCTCGGCAGCGTCGAGCGCGCGTCCGTGCCGGGCGACGATGCGGTTGAGTTCGGCCAGCGCCTCGATCTGATCGACGATGACGCGCCGCATCTGCGCGGTGCTCTCGGCGGTCTCCTGCGGCAGTTCGAGAATTCCGCGGCGCAGCTCGGCGCGCGTCGTCTCCAGCTCCTGCTGCATTTCGGCCGCCATCTGCTTCATGCCTTTCATGATCTCGGCAAAGCGTTCGGCCGACTGATTGAACATCGTGTGCACTTCGGCGACGGCCTGATTGTAGATGCCGGTAAGAGCGTCGGAGGTCTGCCGGCTCTGCTGCTCGGACGAGGCGCGCACGGCGTCGAATTGCTGTTCGATATTCTGCACGCTGTCGTTGCTCGCCTCGGCGATGAGGCCTGCGATCTCCCGCGTCCGGGTCGTCGCGGTGTCGAGCGATTCCTCCAGCAAGCCGGAGAAACGCCGCAAGCGCTGTTCGAAATCGTCGCTGCGTGCGTCGAGCGTGGTGACGAGGTTCTCTATGGTCGTATGCCGCGTGGCGATCGATTCGTCGGCCCGGCGGTTGCTCTTCTCCAGCTGCTCCACCGCCTCATTGAGCGAGCGCCCATGGGAGGTGAATTGCGTCGAAAGCGCGCTGAGATCCTGCAGAACCTTGGCGGTCACGGTGTTGAACGTGCCGAGGTGCTGTTCGACCTTGGACGTGGTCGCGCCGCTCTTGCTGCTCAGATCGTTCATGGCGGCGACGAAATCGGAGACGCGCGTCGCCATGGTGTGCTCGATCGAGTTCATGTTCTCGTGAGCGGCGCTGAGCACCTCTTGGAGCAGGATGTTGGCCTCGCGCAAGCGCTCGAATAGCGCCGTGGAATCGGTGCGCAACATGCCGTGGGTTTCGAGCATGTCGGCGACCGTCGCCGACGCCGTCTGCTTCGATTCCTCAATCGCGGCCCGGGTCGCGGCGTGCAATTCGTCGAGCGTGCGTGTGATGGTCGCGGTCGCCGCGGACGTGACGCTCTGGGCGCCTTCCTGCAACTGGCCGAGCGTGCGTGTGACTGCCGTCGTGGCGTTCTGGCTGGCGTCGTTGATGAGGCGGGCGATTTCCTCGCTGTTGTCCATCATCGTCTGCGTGAAAACGAAGCTCTTGGCCTCGATCGACTTCACTGCATGGTCGGTGACGCGGGTGACTTCGCCGGCGAATTCCTGGCCCTTGCCGGAGAGCGCCGAAAGCAGCCCTTGCGATTTTTCATCGAGCAGTTCGGTCAGCGCGCCCATGCGTTCGGTGATCGTCGCGTTGAGCTGTTCGGCCTTGCTGACCAGGTGACTTGACACTTCCGAGCTGGTTCCGACCAGCGTGCGTTCGGCCTGGCTGGCGCTGAGGCTGATGGACTGACTGGCAGCGGCGGCTCTGCTGGTGATGAGATCGGTGGCGGATTCCGCGGTCTTGCCGATCGTCTCGTGCGCGGCCGCGGCGCTTCGGCTGATCTCCGCGCTCGCCGCGCCGGCGCTCCTCGTCAAGCTGTCGCTTGCCGCAGTCGCACTCTTGGTCACGGTGTCGCTCACCGTGGTAGCGCTCTTTGTCAGCGTGTCGCTGGCAACGAAAACGCTGCTGCCGATGGTGTCGGTCATGGCAGCGACGCTCTTGTTGAGCGCGTCATTGGCCACGGCCGCGCTCTTGGTGAAGGCGTCGTTGGCGGCGGCGGCGCCTTTGGTGAACGCTTCGTTGGCTGCAGCCGCGCTCTTGGTAAGTGCTACGGTCGCGGCGGCGGCGCTGTTGGTAAGGGACTCGCTGGCCCCGGCGGCGCTTCTGGTCAGCGTGGCACTGGCGGCGGAGATGCTGTTCGTCAGCGAATTGGCCGCTGTCGCTGCACTCTTGTTGAGCGTTTCATTCGCCGCCGCAATGCTCTTGCCGAGCGTGTCGCTCGCTACCGCGGCGCTCTTGCTGATCGTGTCGCCGAGCGCAGAGGCGCTGCGGCCGACGAGCTCGTTGGCCGCGGCGACGTTCCTATTGATCGAATCGTTGGCCGCCGCGGCGGTTTTGCTGACGGAATCGGCGGCCGCCGAAGTCGACTTGGCGAGCGCTTCGGTGGCCGCAGTGGCGGTCTTGCCGATCGTGCTGCTCAGAATGCCGGCGCTGTTGCTGAGCGACGCCGTGGCTTCCGACGCGCTTCGGTTGAGGTTTTCCGCCGCCGCATTGGTCGCCGCGGTCGATTTGCCAAGGAGCTCGGTCGTCGTGGTGGTCAACTGAGTGAGCGAGCGCTCGGCGTTGGCGGTATTGGTCTTGATCGCCTCGGCGAGTTCCTTCGTGCGCGCGTTCAGCAGTTCCGCCGCGGCGCGGCCGCGCGTTTCCAGCGTCTGGGTGACCGCTTCGGCGCGTCCCACCAGCAGCTGCTCGAGATGGCCGATACGGCTATCGAGCGAGTTGGCGACTTCGACCGCTCTCGCGCCCAAAGTCTTGTCGATGCTGGCAACCCTGGAGCCCACCGTGTCGGTAAGGTTCGCGGCGCGGGTGTCGATCAGCGTGGTGACGTCGGTAAGCCGCTTGTCGAGCGCGGTGACCACTTCCTTGCCGCCCTCGGCAAGAGTCTTGGCGATATCCATGACGCGGGCGGTCAGCGCATCGGTCAGCGTCTGGGTGCGGCCGTCGAGAGCCTCCTGGAAGCGCGACAGCCGCTGGTCGAGAGCCGTCGTCACCTCGCTCGCCTTGGTCGTCACGCGCGTGTCGAAATTGTCGACATAACCGCGCATCGATTCGGAGACGTCCTGCGTGCGCGCGCCGAGCCGCTCGACGAGCTCGGCGCCGTAGGTCTTGACCGTGCGGTCGAACTCGGCGAGGTGCCGGGTGATGAGATTGCCGAGCGTCGTGGAGTCGCGCGAAATTTTTTCGCCGAGTTCGGCGCCCGAGTGGTTGAACATCTCCTCGAACGCCGCGAGCCGCGTGGCGAGCATTTCCCGCACCGCTTCGCTGCGCGTCGTCATGACATCGACCAAATGCTCGGCGCTGCCACGCAGCGCATCGGAGACTTTGGAGCTGCGCGTAATCAGCGTTTCGGTAATGTGGGTGCCGGTCTGTTCGAGATTTTTCGCAACTTCATTGCCGCGCAGATTGAGATCAAGGATCAGCGATTCGCCCGAGGCCTTCAGCGTGCTGTTCACCTCGTCGGCCCGCGTCGCGATCGTCTCGGCGATCTGGCTCGACGTGTCGATGATCGCTTCCGTCAATTCCTGCGCCCGACCGGCAACGAGGTCCGTGATCTCCTGCGAGCGTCCGATCATCGTGTCGACGATGGCGAGCGATTTCTCGGAGAAGTTTTCGGTGACCCGATCGAGCTTCGTGGTCATCATGTCTTCGAGGCCGCGTGCGATCTCGATGAAATCCTCGCCGATGTGGTCGGTCTTGAAGTTGAGGCTCGTGGTGAGCTGATCGCTCGCCGTGGAGATGGCCCGCGCGGTCTCGTCGCTTGCCGTCTCCAGACGCACCAGCAGATCGTTGCCGCGTGCGCTGAGCTCCTGAATCATGTTGTCGCCGATCTGGCCGAGCGAAAGCGTGATGTGCTCGCCCTTCTCGGCCAGCGAATGGGTGATCCGCTGCGCGGCGTCGCTGACCTGCTGGCCGACGAGATCGCTGATCGTCGACAGGTCCTGCGTCAGATCGATATGGACGTTGTTGATGGCGGAGCGCACCTGCTCGGCCTGCCCGACCAGCGTGTCGCGCTGGTTGGAGAGATCCTGAAGCAGTCCGCGAATGCGGACCTCATTGTCGCTGTAGCTGCGCTCGAGCGCGGCCACTTCGTTCTGTACCAGCGCTTCGAGCTCGCCGGCGCGCGCCAGCGCCCGCTCGACGCCGTCGCCCATGGCGGCGACCTCGCGGCGGATCGCCTGACCGACGGTGACGATCGATTCGCGCGCCACGCTCTCGGGCTCCGCCAGGCGCATCGCGACCTTGGCCATCGACTGGGCGATGAGGCGCAATTCCTGCGAGCGCCACGCCATGTGGGCGACGCCGAAGAAGAAGATGATCGGCAGCAGCGCGGCAGCGCCGAGCCCGACCATGAGCGCCGCCGGCGAGCTGTTGGGGCCGAGCGCGGCGCTGAGTTCGGACAAATAGGCCCACGACAGCGCCAGGCAGCCGACGAGCCAGGCGCCGGAAAATGCGGCCGCCACGAAATACGACGTCCGCGGCGGGCGGCGTTGCAGCGTTTGCAGAATCTGGCCGATCGACTGCTGATCGTCGTTGGCGGCGCGAAAAGCCAGCGGATCGGCGACGCGTGCATCGATGTCATCGGCACTGTAGGCGTCGGCGAGAACGGGCGGCGGAGGGACACTCAAAGGCTCGTATTCTTCGGGCGATCGGGGCGCGGCCGCAGCCTCCTCCGGTCGCGTCTCCTGCCGATCCTCGTCGTCCCGGATGTTGAGGGCTTCCTGGATCGCGGAAAGCGCTGCTTCCGTCGGGTCCACCAACTTTTTCGGGTTATTGGCCATTTCGGTCGTCGCCTCGCGTGTTACGCCTGACTTGGACGGCCCAGGCACACCCCCCGGCCGCGCCACGAGCGCGTGATCCTCTAAGATCCCTGGGCACGCAGGGCTCCCCCGCCCTGCAGTCCTACTGCCATTGACCATCCTATCGGTCTGGCGGATCAAAGAAAACCGGGATCGGTAACGTCCCTTTAATCATCGTTAACGGGTTGTTCACCACGGCATCATTTTCAATATTTGCCGCGCATATGTGCCATTCTGCTGCCAACAATACGGCCGACGTGGGGCCAATCGGGCCAATTTGCCTGAGCCGAGGCCTTTCGCAAGCGCGGAGCGATGGACTGGTGACCATCCCGTTTCCGAAGGCCCCGTTCTCGCTGCCGCACACCACTCGCTAATCCCCCGCAACCGGATTTTCGCGGTGCCAGTAAGGGATCACTTACCAGCGGAAAGATAAGGACGGCGCAAATGCCTGAAAACGGCCGTCGATTCACCCGGCCTTTGCTGCTGCGCGGGCACGCTGGCGCTCAACAATAAGGGGTCGTCGCGGAGGACGTTGTGAGCGCAGCAAGCCTGAGCGTGGCCGTCTCCGACCGGGAGCCGGCCGCAATCGATGAAGATCATCTCGGACGCATGACGCTTGGGGATCGCAAGCTCGAGCGCGAGGTGTTGGAGATATTCGAGCGGCAGATGGACATCATGCTCGCTCGCATCGTCGGTGCGGAGCCTGCACTCGCCGGCGCTGCGGCCCATACTCTGTTGGGATCATCGCGCGGCATCGGAGCGTGGCGGGTGGCGCAAGCGGCCGAGCGGCTCGAATCCGCCGCCGCCAGACACAATGCCGAGGCGATTGCCAGGGCCATCGGCGAACTCGAGGCGGCCATCGGCGAGGCGAGGGCTGCGATCAAAGGGCGTCTGGACGGCGTATCGGGCGAGAATTGACGCCGCCCGCATCCCCGCATCGGCCCTCATCAACACTGGCGCGGCTCGCCGCGAGCCGATAGATAGAGGCCGGCCACAAGACCGCGCCTGCCGTTTCCGCTTCAGCCCCAATCCCTTCGGGCCTTCAGTTTACTTTTCCGTCATGGTCAAAATCACTTTCATCGACAGTGGGGGCACGGCGCGGACCGTCGAAGGCGAAGTCGGCGCCACCGTCATGGAAACGGCGATCAAAAACGGCATTCCGGGCATCGAAGCGGAATGCGGGGGCGCCTGTGCCTGCTCGACCTGCCATGTCTATATAGAGGAAGCGTGGCGCGAGAAGGTCGGAGAGCCTTCGCCGATGGAAGAGGACATGCTGGATTTTGCCTTCGAGGTGCGGCCGAATTCCCGCCTGTCATGCCAGATGAAAGTCCGCGAGGACCTCGACGGACTGACGGTGCGGACGCCGGAACGGCAAGCCTAGCTGGAACTATTCGAGGAATTTTCGGCGCGGGCCCCGGGCACAGCCCTTTATCTGATGCGGGGCTTGTCCTCTTTCCCCGCCGCGCCCGGCGCGCTAGACACTCGCCACCTCATCACAATCAATCCATTCAGGACGATCACGGATACGACATGAGCGAACCTATCAAGACCGACGTTGTCATTATTGGTGCAGGGCCGGTCGGACTATTTGCCGTCTTCGAGCTCGGCCTGCTCGATATGAAAGCGCATCTCATCGATATTCTCGACAAGATCGGCGGCCAATGCGCCGAGCTTTATCCCGAGAAGCCGATCTACGATATTCCCGGCGTTCCCTACACCAGCGCCCAGGGGCTTGTTGACGCCCTGCTGCAGCAGATCAAGCCGTTCAATGCGCAATACCATCTCAACGAGATGGTGGAGACGGTCGAGAAGATCGGCGACCCGCTGTTTCGGGTGAAGACCGACCAGGGCAAAGTATTCGAGAGCAAGATCGTCGTCATCGCCGCCGGCGGCGGCTCGTTCCAGCCCAAGCGGCCGCCGATTCCGGGCATCGAACCGTATGAAGGCAAGACGGTGCACTACGCCGTGCGCAAGATGGAGCAATTCCGCGACAAGCGCATCCTGATTGTTGGTGGCGGTGATAGTGCGCTCGATTGGACGCTCAATCTCGCGCCGCTCGCCAGCAAGCTCACGCTGCTGCACCGGCGCGCCGAATTCCGCGCGGCGCCGGACTCGGTCAACAAGATGATGGCGCTCGTCAAGGACGGCAAAATAGATTTGATGCTGGGCCAGGTGACTTCGCTCGTTGGCAGCGATGGCGCCATCAACAAGGCGATCGTCAAGAAAAGCGACGGCGCCATGGCGGACGTCGAATGCGACGTCATGCTGCCGTTCTTCGGCCTGACGATGAAGCTCGGCCCGGTCGCCAATTGGGGCTTCGAGCTCAAGAACAACGAACTTATCCCAGTCGACACCGAGAGCTTTGAAACCAGCATGCCCGGCGTCTTCGCCATCGGCGACATCAACTGGTATCCGGGCAAGCTCAAGCTCATCCTGTCCGGATTCCACGAAGCCGCGCTGATGGCCCAGAAGGCCTATCGCTACATCTATCCGGAAAAGCGGCTGGTGTTTCAGTACACCACGTCGTCGACGAACTTGCAGAAGAAGCTCGGCGTCGCCTGAAGCGCGGTCGGCGTTGCCCGTTCAAGGCGTACCAGGCGCCGGTGCGATTGGTGCAGTCACGACGCTCGGCGGCGGCAGCGGCTCGGTGCGGATCGCGGGCGGCGTCGGCAGGCCAAGCACCCCGCGCACGGCTGGCAAGGCTGCGTCCGCCATGGCGGCATAGCCTTCGGCAGTTGGATGCACGGCGCCGCCATAGACGGCGCTGAGCACGCCCCACAGCGCGTCGTGAATGTCGCTTGGTTTCAGCAGCGCGGGCATGCCTTCGGGATAGGTCATGGCGGTGAAATAGCTGTCGTTGGCGGTCCTGATCCAGCGCGCGCGCGACGCATAGGGCCGATAGTCGCTGACAGGATGCGAACACGCCATCGGATCCTCGGCGGCCTCTGCCGGGTTGGTCTGAAAGCTGTTTCCGCTCGGCGAAAAGCACGCCCGATCGAATTCCGGATCAGCCGGCGCGTGCGCGCACATGCCGTGGTGCACGAATGCGGCTTGGTGCGAATCCACGAACGTCATGCGGTCGGTGAGCGGGTCGCGACAGACTTTGTTGCCGTCGCAGGTCGCCAGCACTTTGAGCTTGGGCAGGAACTTGGTTTCGACATAGTCGGCCGCCGCGCGCATGCGCTCCTTGTCGACGGAGAATGCCGGGTGAACATCGAATCCGTCGCGGCCACCGGGGCAGGGCGTGCTCTCGTTCAGCATTGCCGGATTGCCGTATGACACGTAAACGACCCGCGCGAGGTTGCCGCCGACAAATGGTTTGAGACTGTCGCGCAGGCGCGCGAATTCGTCGGGCAGGTCCCGGTCGAGAAGTTTTTGCGAGTCCGGAACGCTGGCGATCGATCCGCCTTGGCGCATGAGGACCCGCTCCGTCGTGGAGTCGACCACGACGTTGGCGACGAGCGGCGAGAAATTGACGTCGTTCGCACCAACCGTCAGCAGCACCATGTCGAGCCCGCGCTGCGGGTTTTGTTTCCGCGCCGCCGTCATCAGCGCCTTGAGTTCTCCGAACTGGGCGGGCGAGGTGCCGGAGCAGGTGTCGATGCCGGAGACCCACGGGCAGTCGTCGGCGCGCTGGCTGTCGAACATGCCGTCTTCGATCGTCGCACCGGTGCAAGCGAGCGGCAGGAAGGTCACCGCGATATGGGTTTGCTCGATGGCGAGCGCGAGCGCCGTGCGCACCTGATAGCTATAGAGCGAGCGGTGGCAGGGCGGGTTCATCCAGCGCGCACCGTGACGGGCCCAGTCGAGGGCGGCGCCGGGCGTGGATGGGCCGCTCTCGCACGAGCGATCGCCGCCATACCCGGCGCGGCTCGGGCGGAAATATTGGCTGCCGCCGCCGCCCAGGAATCGCTTGAAGCAAAAGCTGCCTTCCAGTTCCACGGCCCGGTCAGGATTGCCTTCCCCGGCCGCGATGGAATCGCCCATGCCGGCGATGAGAACGTCGTGCACGGCGATCTCGGTAACGACGCGCTGCGCAGTGCCGTCGCCCAGCGGAATATCCACCGTTGCGACGGTGGTGCGGCCGTAGCGCACGCGCAGCCTGACCTCCTGGTCGCACGGCGCGTTGTTTTGCCTGACCGGGCCGTCGCCGTCGTCGAAGGTCCAGGCGCAGACCGCGTCCTGCGGCGCCGGGCCCGCCAGCGCAACCCCGATCGGGTGATCGCGCGGCGACAGATAGTTCTCGCGTTCGCCGTCGCGTTCGCAGGTGTCGAGAAGATTTCCGGCCTTGTCGAGGCAGAGATTGCCGACAACGTCTTTGGCCCAGCCATAGCCGCCCGTGTCGCGCTCGAGCCGATCTTCGGCGGCGAGGACGCCGTCGCCGCGGCTCGCCGCGGCCTGACGCAAAAAATCGCTTTCGTGCCGGAACAGCCGGAAGCGATTCTTCACTTCCCAGACGATGCGGTAATTGCCCGTGGTGGCGAGCTGCGCAAAGCCAGCGTCGATCGGGATGAGGGCCAGAAGCAGCGCGAGAATGATGGAAAGGCGCATGGGCGGCGGCGAGGGCTGACGGCCTTCTAGCACGGGCCTTGCGGCAGAAATGTGAGGAAGCCTCCGCGGTCCCCTAATCGCCGCCCGCGCCGGTCAAATTCATGGCCTCGGTTGCCGCTTTGGTGATTTCGGGCGGCATCGCATAAGCGTCGTCGAGAACCCGCGCCACCTGCGGCCCGCTGATTTCGCGAATTTCGAGGTGCTCCTTGGCGGCCTCGGCAATGAAGCCCGGATCGTTCATGGCGGCGTGAAAGGCTTCGCGCAGCGCCGCCACACGCTCGGGCGGCGCGCCCGGAGGCGCGAGAATCGGACGGTCCATCTCAAGCGGCGCCAGGACCAGTTGCAGGATCTTCTTCGTGCGCTCGTCCTTGGCCAGTTCCATCACGGTCGGCACGTCCGGAAACATCGGATTGCGCGCGGTCGCGATCTGGATCGGCACACTCACTTTCTTTTGCGGGAACCAGTCGGGCCTTGTCGCGCTGATGGAGGAAATGAGCCCGCCGCAACGGCCCTGAATCTCGCCGCGCTCCATGGCGAGGTAGATGTCGTTGCCGCCTTTGTAGCCGGAGACCACCTTGATCTTGGTGCCGAACAGCTTGTTGAGCATTTCCGGCATGGTCTCCATCTGCGATCCGGCGCCCGAACCGCCGACCACGAACGTCTTCGTCAACAAGTCCTGCCACGTCGCAATGCCGGATGTGTGCCAGGCGACGCAGATGCCGGTCGAGGCGTCGATGCTGCCGATCCAGTTCATCTTGCGCGGATCGAAGCTCGCGGCCCTGATGCCGTAGAGCGGCGCGAACGGAACGCTCGAATGCACGAGCCCGAGCGTGGCGCCGTCCTTGGGCGCGACCGACTCCAGATAAAGCATGGCGCGAATGCCGCCGCCGCCCGGCATGTTCTGCACGACGATGGTGGGATTGCCCGGAATGTGGGCACTGAAATATGGCGCGAAGGCCTGCGCGTAGCTCGAATAGCCGCCGCCGGCGCCCGCGCTCAAAATCCAGGAGATCGACCGGCCCTTGTAGAAGTCGGCAATGGGATCGGCGTGCGCCGCGGGGCGGAGCCAGAGCGCCGCCCCGAGCGCGATGAGCCACCAGCGCATGAACAGCTAATCGGCCGATACGCTCAGCAGGATGCCGTCGCAATCCGCCATCTGGTGCTGGCCGTGCGGATAAGTGCGGCGGAACATTTCAAGGTGGGCCTTGCCTTCGGCGCCGGTGCCGACCGGGAACGGCGCCAACAGTGGATTGTCGGCGGCGATCTGATCGACCTCTTCCTTGAACTTGTCGATGCTTTCGACCTTGAAGCCGATATGGTCCATGCCCGCGGTGATGATGCCGGTGCCGGCATAGTCGGCGATGTCCCACGGCATGACGACGAGCGTCATGTGGCCGTCGGTGAGATAGTGGTTCTTGTCGCCCGGACCTTTGTTGCTCGGCGCCAGTTCGAACACGTCGCGGTAGAACTCGGCCATATCGTCCGGGTTCATGGTGCGAAGCGCGACGTGGCTGATGTGGCGCGGATTGACCTCCGACTTGCCTTCCTGGTCGGCATAGACGGAGGTGCGGTTCGTCATGTTCTTCTGCGAAATGTCGAACATGTTGCCGTCAGGATCGTGCGTCGATATGCCGGCGAATGGCCGGTTGGAAGGGCGCTGCAGCCACTTCACCGTCGGGTATTTCTTGCGCATGCGCGAAAACGCGGTTTCCACGTCCTCGACCTGGATGCCGAAATGATCGAGGCCGACCTTCCGCCCGGCTTTTTTCGGATTGATGTTGAGGCCAACATAACCATCGCCTACGGTTTGGGCACGCGACGTGCGCGTCTTGTCCGATGTGCGCATGCCGAACACCGACTGATAGAACAGTGCCGACGTTGCATAATGCTCGCTGACGATGGCAACGTGATTGATCTTGGAAAACATGAATTACCTCCCACGGGCTTCGCGTGACCTGACGAAACCGGCATCTGCGTCACCCCGGGCGGGCGCCAGCGTCGTACACTTAAGAGCACATTGAACCTTCCGGCGTTTACTCGCAAGCCGCGGACCGCGCGAGAGGTGCGTCATGGCTGATATGTCGATAACGACCAAGTGCTGCATCGCCGGCGGCGGTCCGGCGGGCGTGATGCTCGGCTTTCTCCTGGCGCGCGCCGGCGTCGAGGTCGTGGTGCTGGAAAAGTACCCGGACTTCTTCCGCGACTTCCGCGGCGACACTATTCATCCGTCCACCCTGCAACTGATCGCCGAGCTCGGCCTGCTCGATGAATTTTTGAAATTGCCGCACCAGAAGGTGGAACGGCTCAGCGGCCAGTTCGGTTCGCGGCGTTTGATGATTGGCGATTTCACGCATCTGCCCACGACCTGCAAATACATCGCGCTGATGCCGCAATGGGACTTTCTCAATTTTATGGCCGCGCACGGCAAGCGTTACCAAGGCTTCGGCCTGCACATGAAGACCGAGGCGACCGACCTCATCGAGGAGGCCGGCCGCATCGTCGGCGTGCGTGCAAAGACGCCCGACGGGACGCTGACGATCCGCGCCAACCTGGTGGTCGGCGCCGACGGGCGTCATTCCACGGTGCGTGAGCGGGCGGGGCTCAAGAGCGACGACTATGGCGCGCCGATGGACGTGCTCTGGTTTCGTATCTCGCGCCAGCCGACCGACGACGCGGAATCGTTCGGTCACATCGAGGCCGGCCGGATGATCGTGATGCTCGACCGCGGCGATTACTGGCAGTGCGCCTACGTCATCCCGAAAGGCGGCATCGAAAAGGTCAAGGCCGCCGGGCTTGATGCGTTCCGCGAACGCGTCGTTGAAATGACGCCGTTTTTCGCCGGCCGCGTCGGTGAATTGAAAAGCTTCGATGATGTCAAGCTTCTGACCGTCACGGTCGACCGGCTGCGGCAATGGTGGCGGCCGGGACTGATCTGCATCGGCGATTGCGCCCACGCGATGTCGCCGATCGGCGGCGTTGGCGTCAATCTCGCGGTGCAGGACGCGGTGGCCGCGGCCAACGAACTCGCCGCGCCGCTGCGCGCCGGCACGCCCGTGACGGATGAACACCTGCGCGCGATCGAGAAACGGCGCACGTTTCCGGTGAAGTTCACCCAGTGGCTTCAGCTTGCGATACAGAACAACGTGGTCAGCCGCGTGCTGAGCAGCCAAGTCACGCCGGAGCCGCCGTTCGCCGTCAAGCTGCTGGACGCCGTTCCGGTGCTGCGCCGCATTCCGGCGCGGGTCCTCGGCGTCGGCGTGCGGCCCGAGCACGTCCGTACGCCGGACGTGCTGGCAGCCTCGTAGCCCGGATGGGATCAGCTTCGCCGCTGCAATTCCGCGTCGGTGCGAGCCAGGATTTCGACCAGTCGCGCTTCGGCGTCGGCGTCGCTGTCGAGACGCTTGCTCACCGTATCGCGCAGGTGATCGAAGGCCGCTTCGACGAGAGGCGGCAGGCTGCGGCGGCTGTCACGCTCGCCGCGCTCGCGGCGGCGCCAGCGGTTGATGCGCTCGCCGAGCGCCGCCAGCCGGTCGAGCACGTTATCGACCACGTCGCGATTGGCTTCGAGATAGGCTCGGCCTTCGCCGGTGATGGTGTAGAGCTTCTTGCTGCCCTCGGCCGACGCCGTGACGTAGCCGGCCTCTTCCAGATAGGTCAGCGTCGGATAGACGATGCCGGGGCTCGGCGAATACCAGTCCGCGGTCTTCTCTTCGACCTGCTTGATGATTTCGTAGCCATGTCGCGGTGCCTCCGCGATCAGCGCGAGCGCCAACAGCCGCAGGTCGCCCTGCATCAGCATGCGGCGCGCCCGCATCAGGTCCTCGCCGCCTTCGCCGAAGCCGCCGTGGCGGCCGCCGAAGCCGAAACCGCCGCCGTGGCGGCCGCGGCGATGGCGGCCCGCGGCCCAATGCCCGCCGCCGTGAGTTTCGTGATGTCCTCGCATGATTTGGTTCTCCTTTGTATGCGAAAGATATATCGTTAGATAGCTCTATTTAGGCTATAGCGCAAGATATATCTTAGCCACACGCGTGAAGATACTTCGGGCGCCAAATCTCGTCACAAACCATTGGAAAGATGTATGTTTTATTCGCTCAGCGGCGACTATCTGCAGGAACGCAGGCGCAAACGAATCAAGCCGGCTGCAGCTTCTTGCGTGCGGCGACCGCCTCACCGATCTGGCCGGCGGCCGTGCCCTGCGGCTTCATTGAGAACACGTCGGTGACGCTGGTGTAGTCGGTGTAGCCAAGCCGCGCGAGCGGACGGATTTTCTCCACGTCGAGCCGGCCTTCGGGCGTGAGCGCGTCGTCGCGGATGTGGATGCCGACGACGCGGCCGATGACGACGCGATGGACGGTGTCGCGGCGGTTCGCCGGCAGGGTCAGCGTGCTGTGATAGACGCATTCCATGTTGACCGGCGCCTCGGCGACGCGCGGCGGGCTGATCATCCGGCACGGCAGTTTGGTAACTCCGGCGATCTCGAACTCGTCCACGTCGGGCGGCACGAAGCGGGCCGAAGCGCTCACCTGCTCGCGCAGCGCATAGGTCGCCATGTTGACCACGAACTCGCCGGTCTCCTCGGCGTTGGTCACGCTGTCCTTGGCTTGGCCGGTGGCCGGGCGGCAGCTTCCCGAGAAGCAGACGAATGGCGGGTCGTAGCCGAGCTGATTGTACATGCTGAACGGCGCCAGATTGACGATGCCGTCATGGCTGATGGTGGACACCCAGGCGATCGGCCGCGGCACGACGCAGGCTTTGAACGGATTGTAGGGCAGGCCGTGATCGTTTTTCGCGGTGTCGTAGAACATCGTCGCTCATTCCTGCTTTGGCGTGCGGGCTGATGAGACTGTAAGCGTCCGTTTCCCGTGCAGCAAGCAAGGTGGCTGCGGATGCCGAAAAGGTTTCGCGCCCGCTTGACGATCGACGCGCGGCGGCAAATCTTTGCGGCATGTTTGCGACCTTCTTCCACGAGCTCAAAGCCGCCGGCCTGCCGGTGACGCTGCGCGAATATCTCACGCTGATGGAGGCGATGGAAAAGGACATCGCCGGCCGGCGCGTGGAGGATTTCTACTATCTGTCGCGCGCGGCGCTGGTGAAGGACGAGCGCAATCTCGACAAGTTCGACCGCGTGTTCGGCCACGTCTTCAAAGGGCTCGACCTCGTCGGGCAGGCGCTCAACGGCGAAATCCCGGCCGAGTGGCTCAAGAAGCTCGCCGAGAAATATCTCACCGACGAGGAGAAAAAGCAGATCGAGGCCATGGGCGGCCTCGAAAAGCTGCTCGAGACATTGCGCCAGCGCATGGCCGAGCAGAAGGGCCGCCACCAGGGCGGCAAGAAATGGATCGGCACCGCCGGCACCTCGCCGTTCGGCGCCTACGGTTACAATCCCGAGGGCGTGCGCATCGGCCAGGACACGAACCGCAACTTCAGCGCCGTCAAGGTGTGGGACAAGCGCGAGTTCAAGGACCTCGCCGGCGACGTCGAACTCGGCACGCGCAACATCAAGATCGCGCTGCGCCGGCTGCGCAAGTTCGCGCGTACCGGCGCGCCCGACGAGCTTGATCTCGACGGCACCATCAAGGGCACCGCGCACAAGGGCTATCTCGATATTCTGATGCGGCCGGAGCGCCACAACACCATCAAGGTGCTGCTGTTCTTCGATATCGGCGGCTCGATGGACTGGCACGTCAAGGCGACCGAGGAACTGTTCTCGGCGGCGCGCGCCGAATTCAAGCACATGGAGCATTTCTATTTCCACAACTGCCT